>JAGWTI010000039.1 GCA_028876065.1 Nitrospirota bacterium | reverse complement strand
TCGGCCTTGAGCCGCTCCGCCCGCCCCGCGCTCATGGGATGGGTGGAAAGGATTTCGACTTGCAGCTTGTCCGATTCCGACAAGCGCTCGAAAAATCGGATCATACCGTCCGGCGCGATCTTCGCCCGGTGCAGCAGTTGCATCCCCTGAACATCCGCCTGCGTTTCCTGCTCCCGCCCGAATTTGAGCGTGAGCAGCTCGATGCCCAACCGTTTCGCCAGGCCCACCAGCCCCTGTTGATCGCCTGTAAAGACGGTGACGACCGCCACGAGCCCCGCCGTTTTGACGATCCGTTCCAGCCCGTGGCGCAGCAGCACATGATTCAGCTCATGGGCCAGGACACCGGCCACTTCCTCCGGACTCTCGGCTTTTTTGAGTAACCCGGTGAACACGATCACGTAGCCGCCCGGCAGGGCGAAGGCGTTGACGACGTCGCTCCGGACGACCGTCACCTCGAACGTATAGGGGTTGCCGGGAGCCGCGTCGGCCAGTCGTTTGGTGATCTCCTGCACCGCCGCCACGGCCGGCCCCTCCTTCACGACCGACTGGCCGGCCAGGAACTGGCTCCTTGCCGCCTCCCCGATCGGCCGTTCCCACTCGACGGGAATCCGGCTCACCGCCGCCCGTACGAGGGCATCGGACCCGAGCCAGAGCAATAGAATGAGTCCCACGACAGACCCGAGCGCCACCAGCAGGATCGTCCGCCGGCCATGTCTGGCACGGCGCACCTGTTGCGCGGTCCGCTCCACATGGGCCGTCAATTCAAGCGGAGCCGCCTGTCGGAACGTCCGGATCAAATCCGGATCTTTCAGGTAGAGCGTTCGGCTACCGTTCTGGGCTTGCCATGTAAGGACCAGATGATCATGGTCGAACCCGCCGGCTTCGATCGAGAAGCCGGAGAAGGGAATCGTCTCCGCCGGCGCCTCGTCCAGATGCAGCGTCAATCCGCTTGGAGAGACCTCGACATGACACGGGACACCCGCGCCCGGCAGGTCATCCCCGAAGCAGAGGGCGTTGGGAGAAAATTGACTCATTGAATCATTGACGATTCAGAGGAATTGACGATTGCACCAGTGCCGATTGACGAATGGCTGTCAATGAATCAATGACCCAATGAAGAAATCGTCAATTTCATTCGGAGACCGGGATGAACTGCCTGATCCAGTTCCCGAATCCGCCCGGATTGCGGCTTTGGATGTAGACGACGCCGGGACCGCGAAAACGGCAGACCAGGCCTTCGCCGGAGGTGAAGCTGGCGATCCAGCCGGCGGAGGCTTTTTCGATGTTGTACGAAGTCGTCGCGGTCCAGGCCACCAGGTGGCTGTTGTCCACGATGTATTCCTGATCCGGCTTGAGCTCGACTTTGTGGACGGCGCCGAAGCTGTTCAAGACCAACGTGCCGGTCCCGCTCATGCGGAGGATGAAGAAGCCCTCCCCGCCCAGCAGGCCACGGCTGAGGCTTTGCATCTTGCTCTCGATCTTCACGCTGTCCGCCCCGGCCAGGAACCCGTCCTTCTGGACCAGGTACTCGTTCACCCCGTCCAGTTCGAGCACGACGATGTCGCCCGGCACGGTCGGAGCCAGGAGCACTTCGCCGGCGCCGCGCGTCGCCCGCAACGTCTGGAAAAAGAATTTCTCGCCGCTCAGCATCCGGCGCGAGAGGGCGCCGAGAAACCCGCCTTCCATTTTGCTTTCCACGTCCACCGTCGGCGAACAGGCCACCATCGCGCCCGACTCGGCCTTGACGGTTTCCCCCGCCGCCAGTTCGATCCGCACCATCGGAAACGCTCCCGGATACAGAATCTCGCTTTTCATCGCATCAGTCTCCTCTTCTTCTCGTCCCTCTCCTGCCGCCCAGGCGCGGAAGGGACGGTCGCCGGGCGAGGCTTACGCCACGGCGGGCATGTGTCATGGTGACCGGAATGGCCGCCGGGCGCCGTTCCTCCATTCCGATGAGGCGAGCCGGCCAACAGCATGACATGGGTTGCGACACGGTTCCATCGCATCGTGGCAAGCCCGAGCCTGGCGACCGTCCCTCGCCGCGCCGCCCTACCCTATGACCCACCCATACATCCGATGGCTCGGCTCGGTCGCCCCGCCGCGATAGGCCATCTTGATCCGGCTGATCGCGTCCTTCGGCAATTCGTTCCGCTTCGCCGCCACGTCCACGCCGAAGAGCTTCGCCGCGTTCAACCCGAAAATCTTCTCCTTCACCTCGCGCGTCAGCGGCGCGAAGCCTTGCTGCTGGATCAGCTCGTCCGGCATCTGGAAGCGCCGGAAGGCTTCGATCTGCCATTGCGGCGAGCCGTACCAAATCGAATCGGTCCCCCAGACGACATGGTCGGGGCCGAAGGCGCCGATCACCTCGCCCAACAGGTGCGCGCAGATGCCCGGATGGGTCGTGACCAACTGGGCGAACGTGCCGCCCAACTCCATATAGATATTGTCGATCGTGGGCTCGGCTTGCTTCATCCGGCAAAATTCGCTGGTCCAGGGAATCTCCCCGGTCCGCGCAAAATTGATCGCCAGCCCCGCCGCGCTGCGGAAGCCCGAATGGTAGACCAGGAACCGGATGTCCGGAAAATCCTTCGCGGCTTTGATCAGGTCTTTCGGATGATTGAAATCCTCGACCGGCCCCAGGGGCAGACCCTTGTGGACGCAGACACGGGGGACGCCCAAGGCCCGCGCCTTCTCCAGCATCGGGTAGGCGATCTTCTCATCGTCCATCCACCAGCCCTCGTCGTAGCCCTTGGGCGGCGCGCCGGTATAGCACTTCCAGGCATCCACCTTCAGTTGGGCCACCTGTTGGGCCATGAAGTCCCGATCCTCCCGCCCCAATTGCGGCGTGACCAGCCCATGGGCCAGCATCCGCTGCGAGCCGGCCACCCGGTTCACCTCGTCCCTGATGTGGGCCATCTCTTTCGGCGGCACGACCGCCAGTTGCGGATAGGGTCCCGGCGGCGTGCTGATCAAGCCGATGGAGGTCTCGCTGTCCAGGAAGACTTCGCGGAGAAAATTTTCCCAGGACAAATCCGCCAAGGCGCCTCGGTCGGCGGCCAGCTTCGGATTGAGCCCCGCCTCGCGCGCCCGCTTGCGGATCGCCAGCAGCCGGTCTTTCGTCACCGCCCCTTTCCGTTGCGTCTCCTCGTTCAATGGATCGTAGGTCGAGCCGACATAGTGCGTTTGCACGTCGAAGATGAAATAGGGATCGCCCTGCCGCTCGGCAAAGGCGGCGGCCTCGACCAGCTCCACCTCCAACACATCGAAGAACTTGCCGAAGACCGAGTTCATCGCCAGCAGCGCCGCCGCCATCCCGCCGGTGCTCCGCAGAAAGTCGCGCCGGCTCAGCCCCACCCGCTTGGCCGCCGCCTCCCCGGCCGCGTCGATCAGCCGTTCCACCTGCGCCTGCGCCTGCGTCTGGGGCAGCGGGGGACATTCTTCGTTCGAGACGAGCCTCGTCGGGATCGGCGCGGCCATGGTGGCGCCCCGACGCATCCCCGGCCGGATCGTAAAGCGGTGACGATTGCTCATGAGACTGGCCTCCATCGACGTCGTGACTTGGGGCGATTCTGTGGAAAAGCCCCAGGGGAGTCAAGCGGGAAGGCCCGGTTCCAAGCCTCCACCGAGGCCGGGAGCGAGGCCGGGAGCGGCCGTTGACAAACCGGCGGCGGCGTAGCAAGCTGAAGCTGGTCCTGTGAGGGCTTGCCATGGCACCGGGGTAAGACCGCCACAGCCCTTCGGTTCGTTCTCGTTCCTTTTCGGCACCTCCGATCAGGCCTTCTTGGGCTTTGCGCCCGGGAAGGCTTTTTTGTTGCTTCAACGAAAGGAGTGACCGCCATGAGACCCTACCTTGCCATTGCCGGCGCGGCGCTGCTCGTCGGCCTCCTGACCACGATCGTGTCCGCCAATCCCGCCCTGCTCCCCAAGCATCCCGGCTATCCGGCAGGCGGTGAGTTCGCCTACGATAAGGGGCAATCGAATCAAACGGGGGAGAAAGCCCTGGAAGCGGCGGCGGCCGTTGACGACGTGCATGCGAGCCAGCAACTGCACGATCCGAACAACCGGCGCATTCTCCAGAAGGAAGGCGCCGGGCGTCTGCCGAAAGTGCAGGGCCCCGACATCAAGATCGAGCCGCCCGTCACGGAAGCCACCAGGATGAGCAAGTAAGGCCGACCGGCGGGCGCGCAGGCGCCTGCGCGCCCGCCGGGGATGCGGCCAGAGAACGAGGCAGAAGCAGCCGACGCCCCGTCAAGCCCTGCGTCTCGCTGCTCACTGGATGACATAACGCAACGCCAGCAGGCCGGCGAACAGATAGATCATCCAATGCGCGTCCCGCAAGCGGCCGGTGACGAGCTTGAGGACCGCATAGGAGATGAGGCCGAAGGCGATGCCGTCCGTGATGCTCACCGTGAGCGGCATGAGGATGATCGTCAAAAAGGCCGGGATCGCTTCCGTCGCGTCATGCCACGGAATGCCGGCGACATCGCGCAGCATACAGCTGCCGACCAAAATCAACGCCGGCGCAATGACCGGATAGAGGTGCGCCCCTTCCGGAGTGACATACCCTCCGCCGACCATCTTGGCGAGCGGCGCGAAAAAGAGGGCCAGCAGGAACAGCATCGCCGTCACGACGCTGGTCAGTCCGGTGCGGCCGCCCGCCGCCACGCCGGCCGCGCTCTCCACATAGCTGGTGACGGTGGAAGTCCCCAGCAGCGCGCCGGCCGTCATGCCGGCCGCGTCCGCCGTCAGGGCTTTCTCCGCCCGGGGCAGGCGGCCGTCCTTCAGCAGCCCTGCCTGCCGGCTCACCCCCACCAACGTCCCGATCGTGTCGAAGAGGGCCAGGAAAAAAAAGACGAAGATGACCAGCAGCCCCTGGTGCGAGAGAAGGCCGCGCAGGTCCAATTGCAGCAGCGTGGGAGTCAAGGAGGGCGGGGCGCTGACCAGGCCGTGATAGGCCACCAACCCCAGGGGAATCCCCGCCAGCGTCGTGGCGACCATGCCCCAAAGCAGCGCCGCCCGATGCCCCCTTGCGACCAACCCGGCGGTGATCAGCAGCCCGAACAACGAGAGGAGAACCGGCGCACTCCCCACCGGTCCCAGTCCGACCAGAATCCCCGGCCGCGCCACCACGATGCCGGCCCACTGCAAGCCGACAAAGGCGATCAGCAACCCGATGCCGACGGCGATGGCCTGTTTCAGGGAATCCGGCACCGCGTTGAGCAACCGTTCGCGGAAACCGAACCGCGACAGGCCCAGAAAGACCAGGCCCGACACAAAGACCGCGCCCAAGGCCGTCTGCCAGGGCACGCCCATCCCGCCCGCCGCCACCGCCCCGCAGACGGTGAAGGCAAAGTAGACGTTGTGCCCCATGGCCGGAGCCAGGGCGATCGGGTATCGGGCCGACAGCCCCATCAGCAGCGTCGCGAAGGCGCTGGCCAGACAGGTGGCCGTCATCACGGCGCCGAAGTCCATCCCGGTCGCCGAGAGGACCGCCGGCTGCACGAAGAGAATGTAGGAGAGGGCCAGGAAGGTGGTGGCGCCGGCCAACACTTCGGTCCGCACGGAGGTGCCGCTCGCCTGCAGGTGGAAGAATCGCTCTAGCAAGGACGCGGCTCCGACCAGCCGGTCCCGCATCCCTGCCGTGGATGGGGGCGGGCCCTCCGCAGCGTCCGACCGGACGGAGGGAACGGATGAGGGGGGAGCGCGCAGGACATCGTTCGACTCACCCTGCTACGCCGGAGCGGGAGTCCCCAGCACGTCTCGGATCTTCTCCAGGAGCATCAACGGGGTAAACGGCTTGGCCAGGAAAGCCAGCCCCTTATCCAGGACCCCATGGTGGGTAATCCCACCCTCGGGGTACCCGGAGATATAGAGGACTTTCATGGCCGGATAGACCGCGGCCAACCGTTGCGCCAGTTCGAGTCCGCTCATGCCCGGCATGACCACGTCGGTCAACAGGAGATCCACCCGCTTCCGGGACCGTTCCACGGCCCGAATCGCCTCGGCGCCGTCGGAGGCCACGACGACGGAATAGCCCTGCTGCTCGAGAATCCGCTGCGCCACGATCCGGAGCGCCTCTTCATCTTCGACGAGCAAGACGGTCGGCGAAGCCGAGGGCTCCGCCGCGGGGGGATGGAGGCTCGGCACTATGGGCGGGGGTACCGCGCTCGGCAGATAGACCGTGAACTCCGTCCCCTGGCCCGGTTCGCTCGACATGGTGATGGCTCCATGATGCTGGGTCAGCACCCCATACGCCGTCGTGAGGCCCAACCCCTGGCCTTCGCCGAAGGGCTTGGTCGTAAAGAACGGCTCGAAACAGCGGGCCTGCGTGTCCGCATCCATGCCGCAGCCCGTATCGCGCACCGACAACGCGGCATAGGAGCCGGGCGGCACGGCCTGGCCCGTCTCTTCGACTCTGACTCTGGCCGTCCGCAGGCTCAGCTTGCCTCCCTGGGGCATCGCATCGCGGGCATTGGCCGCCAGGCTGAGGATCACTTGCTCGACCCGCGCCGGGTCCGCTTTCACCAGGCCCAGATCGTCGGCCAAGGCCATCGCGAGCTGCACGGGCTCGCCCAACAGCCCTTTGAGTTTCGGGGTGAGTCGCGTCAGCAGGGCATTGAGGTCCAGTTCATGGGGCTGGATCGGCTGATGCTGGCCGAAGGCCAGCAGGCCTTTGGTCAAGACCATGGCCCGTTCCCCGGCCGCCCGGATCTGGTCCACGCCGGCCCAGCGCGGATCGTTCCGGCCCAGATCCTCCATCAGCATGGCGCTGTGGCCGGCGATCACGGTCAACAGATTGTTCAAGTCGTGGGCGATGCTGTCGGCCAGCCGGCCGACGGCCTCCATTTTTTGCGTCTGCCGCGCTTGGGCTTCCAACGCCCGGCGTTCGGTGATATCGCGCAAGGACCCGGCGATACGCACCACTTCGCCTTTCGCGTTCCAGACCGCCTGCCCGCGCAGGTTGAACCACCGCACCGACCCCAGCTTCGTGCGCATGCGGCAGTCTTCGTCGAAAGGAACCTGCCGCTCGATGTGGCGCCGCAGCCCGTCCATCACCCGGTCCCGGTCCTCGGGCATGAGGCACAACGTCATGCTGCGCAGGACATCGCCGAACTCTTGTTCTTCGAACCCCAGCAGTTCTTTGAAACGGGGCGAATACCAGACGGGGGTCTTCGGATCGTACCAGCGCTCCCCCGCCGCCACCTTGGCGTCCCACAGTCCGTCGCGCGAGCCCTGCACCGCCAGATCGAAGGCCTCCCGGCGCTCCGCCAGTTGGGCCTCGGCCTGTTTCCGCGCCTGGTGATCCGCCGCCACCCGTTCGATCACCATCAAACGAAGCGCGAGCGAGGCCTGATCGATCGGCTTGGCCAGGTAGTCGTTGGCGCCGGCGTCCAAAATCTTCGCCAGTTCCTGGGGCTCGCGTTGCGCCGTCGCCACCACCAGCACGCTCTGGTCGCCGTTCGGCAACCGCCTGATCCTGCGGCACAAGTCGAGGCCGCCCGTCCCCATGCCCGGCATCTCGCGGTCCAGCACGATCAGGGGAGCCAGGCGATTCTCGCAGACGCCCCAGGCCGAGTCGGTGTCTCGAAACACGGTGACCGTGTGGCCCCGTTCCTGCAGCGCCTGCTCGATCTGGCGGCTGATCGTTGCGTCGTGATTCACCACGAAGACGTGCATGGGTTTCCTCTTCGACGGACCGCCTCAACGAGAGTCCGAGCGGCACGCTCCCGGACTGTTCGGGCTATTGTAGGAGACCCTCAGCCGGCTTGCAACTCGGGAAGCAAAACGGCGCCGACTCATATCGCACGGCGGACCGATCGCCGTCGGCGCACGATCAGGACCGCTGCAACGCCGACCGACACCGCCGCCCCCAGAAGCAGCGCCCCTTCGTGAATCCTGCCCGAGAACCGTTGCCACTCGTCCCCGAGGACGTACCCGAGCGAGAGGAAACTCATGGACCAGAGCAGCCCTCCGCTGTAGGCAAAAGCCGCGAAGATCGGAAACGGCACGCGGGACGAGCCGGCCACAAAGGCCGCGAGGTGGCGGAGACCCGGCACGAAGTAGCCCACCAGCAGCCCATACTTCCCGCGAAGCCGATACCAGGCTTGCACCGCCTGCAGCCGTTCCGCGTCGAGCCCCACCCGCGGACCCAGCGAACCGGCCAGCGCGCGGCCGAGCGTCCGCCCCAACCAATAACTGAGACTGATCCCGCAGACGCTCCCCCCGAACGCCGAGGCGAGCGTGGGCAGGGGGGCCAGGCGATGCGCGAAGGTGAGGTAACCGGCGAAGAGGAGAAGCGTTTCATCCGGGATCGGCAGCCCGACGATCCCCAGCATGAGCAGCAAGAACAGAGCCGGATACTCGTAGCGGGTGATCCAGTCGATGAAGAGGGCCTTGGCATCCATGATCAGGGCAGAGCTGATGGCATATAGCTTATGGCAAGACGCTGAGCGTGATTCCGGCCATGAGCCATGAGCTATACGTTCTTATCCGATTTCCACCGGCTTGCCAAGGGCGGCGGAGCGATAGGCCGCTTCCGCCATGGCCACGGCGCGCAGGCCGTCCTCGCCGGACACCGGCATCGGGGTCTTGTCCATGAGGCTGCGCGCAAAGGCCTCCAGCACCGGTTCGATCGTCGGGCGATCCGGCACGGATTCGACCTCCGCAACCTGCCATCCCTCGATCCTGGTCAGGGTGCTGGTTCCCACGTCCGCCAGCCACTGCCCCTTCTGCCCGATGGCTTCCGCGCGGCAGAGGCGGCCGCCGGAGACACGGGACAGCTCCACAAAGCAGGACGCGCCGGACGCCAAGGTGAACCGGAGGTGCGCCAGGTCTTCGACTTGCGTGGTATGTCGTCTGGCCGTCTCGGCCCGGACTTCCACCGCCTCCCGGCCGGTCAGGTATCGGAGCAAGTCAAACAGATGGATGCCGATTTCCAGCACGACCCCGCCGCCGGCCTTGTCCTTCTGGTCCAACCAGGCGTGAGGCGGCCGCTCCGCCCGCATACACAAGGAAAAAAACTCCACCGGGCCGATGGCGTCCAGTCGCTCGCGCAGCCGGCGCAGGACCGGCGTGAAGCGGAGCGTCTGAGCGGTCATGAGCGGAACTCCGGCGGCGCGCGCCGCCGCCACCATCTCCGCGGCCTCGGCCGTCGAGCAGGCCAGGGGCTTCTCGATCAAGAGGGCTTTGCCGGCCTTGGCCGCCGCCAGGCAGATCTCCCGATTCAGCGACGGCGGCGTCACCACCAGCACCGCCTGTACGTCGGACCGACGCAGCAGATCCCGCCAGTCGGCAGAAAACGCGAGACCATGGTCCTTGGCAAACTGCTCGCCGGCGGCGGCATTCTGACGTGACACGGCGACCAGCCGGCAGCCGGACACCCCGTCCAAGAGGTGCTTGGCATAGCGGGCCCCGTGACGCCCCAAACCGATCAATCCCATCCCGATGCTCATAGGCGCTTTTTCACTCCCCTGACGGCTTCTAACGCATGACGGATACTACGGATTATCACGCCTGGTAGGAGTACGCCAAGACCGCTGAAAAATCAACCGAGTCCGCCTCAGAGTCCGCCTCAAGTTCTCGTCGAGCCGCGCCGATGAGAAGAGCAGGAGTCGTGAGCGTTCGCCCTGTCAGACGACAGGGGAAGGTTGCGACTGAACGGCGCCTTGCGCCGGCACGGACATGCTTTAGAGGAGATCTCGTGCGAGTCCTCGTCGCTGAAGAAGATACGATGGTACGCCGCGTCCTGGAGACCGCCCTGACTCAATGGGGCCATGAGGTCACCGGGTGCACCGACGGCGCCGCAGCCCTTCAGTTGCTGATCGGCGCCTTGCCCTTCGACTATGCCTTGCTCGATTGGGGCCTGCCCGAGTGCGATGGCCCGAAAATTTGCCGGACGGTCAGAAAACAGTCGCCGGCGCAGACCTATTTGCTGGTTCTGTGCAAACCGGAGGCGGATCAGTCCCCCCTGGCCGCGTTGGAAGCCGGCGCCGACGACGCCTTTGCCAAGCCGGTGGATGCCGACCACTTACAGCTCCGGCTCCTGGCCGGACAGCGGGTCCTGGAGCTGCGACGGGAACTGGCTGCGGCGCGGGACACGATCCTTGCCAAGACGCAGCAGGATCCCGTGACCGGCTTGTGGAACCGCGAAGCCCTGATCGAGGGCATGCACCGCGAGATGGAACGAGCCAGGCGCGAGGGCACCCCGCTCGGCTTCGTCCTGCTCGACATCGACGACTTTCGGCTGGTGAACGATACCCTCGGCCTACAAGCCGGCGACGGAGCCCTGCGCCAGGTGGGCCAGCGTCTCCGCCGGTCTCTGCGCCCGTATGACCTCTTGGGCCGCTACAACGGCGACCAGTTCCTGGCCGTCCTGCCCGGCTGCGACGGACCGGCCGCCGGCGCGCTCGCGGGACGTCTGCGGACGTCGGCGTCCGACCAACCGATCACGCTGGACGAAGGCACGATCCGCGTTACCCTCAGCGCCGGCGTCGCGGCCGGGGGCGGCACGCAAGAGCGCCGCCCGGCCGACGCGGTGGTCCGCGCGGCCGAAGCGGCGTTGTGCAAAGCCAAGCAGCCGGGGCAGCAGAGCCTGGCGTTGGCTGCGAAGGGCTCGTGGCTGAATATTTCAACATAGCGCTCGCGGTATGACGGTCGATGGAGATTTTCAGAATGTTCAAAAAGGCCGCCGGCGCGGCCGCAGGGAACGAGGCCCCTGAGGCGTACTGAAGCAGGACGTTGAGGGGTGCGAGCGACCGAGAACAAAGCAGGAGGCCTTTTTCAACATCCTGCCGAGGAGCGAAGCATGAAACGAGTGCCGTTAGATGAAGCCGAGCCGGGCATGGTCCTGGCGAAGCCCGTCACCAATCAGACCGGCGTGACGGTCCTGCCCGCCGGGACCGAGCTCGACCAGGATCTGCTCACGCGGCTCGATCGGATGAACCTCTCCGCCGTGTACGTCGAAGGCGCCGCCGGCGCGGACACCGACAAGAGTCCGGCCGAGTTGGAGCAGGAGCTGGACCGCCGGTTCCGGAAGGTCGCCAGCGACCCATCGCAAGTCATGATCCGTGAAGCCGTCCGACGTCATATACACGCCGTCCACCTGACCGCCAAGGCGGAGGCCGACGCCGCAGGAGGAGTTGCATGAGCAGCCTGACCACGACCGCCCCGCCCGATCCGGCGGCCATCAAGCGGCACATCGAAAAAATGGGCGAGCTGCCCACCCTGCCGCACGTGGTGCAGAAGATCGTCCTGATGAGCAACCGTCCGGATACGTCCGCCGAAGATCTGGGCAAGATCATCGAGAAAGACCAGGTGCTGGCCGCCAAGGTGCTGAAACTGGCCAACTCCCCGTTTTATGGATTTCCCGCCCGCATCGCCTCGGTCAGCCATGCGGTGGTGGTGCTGGGATTGAACGTCGTAAAGGGGTTGACGTTGGGCGCCACCGCCTTCGACATGATGAAGGCCGCCGGCATGGAACAGCTCTGGCGCCATTCGCTCGGCGTGGCGATGATGGCCCATATACTGGCCGCACGCGTCGGGGTCAAGAACCCGGATGAACTCTTCGCCGCCGGCCTCCTCCATGACCTGGGCAAGGTCGTGCTGCAGGCCAAGCTGTCGGATCTGGGCGCGCAGATCGAGCGCGTGCTCAAACAGAGCGACGGCTCGCGCACTCAGGCGGAACAGGAAGTCCTGGGCCTGACCCATGCGGACATGGCCGGCTGGCTGGGCGACATGTGGCATCTCCCGAGCACGCTCAAGGATCCGATGATGTTCCACCACCATCCCATGCTCGCCCGCGACGCGGAGACGCAGACCGCCATCGTCCACGTGGCCGACGTCCTGGTGAAAGCCATGGGGTGCGGGGATTCGGGGGACGACCTGGTACCGCCCCTCAACCAGAAAGCCTGGACGCTCATGAAGCTGGACGAAGCCGGGCTGGACGAGTGTATGCGCAAAGCCGCCCAAGAGTTCGAGACCATCGACGATTACTTATGACGACCAGCGCCGCCGAGGCGTCGACGGAACGCCTCAATGGAGGAGTACAGCATGAAACGCGTGCCCATGGATAAAGTCGAGGCCGGCATGGTCCTGGCCAAACCGATCACCAGTCTGGCAGGGCAAGTCATCGTATCCGCCGGCACCTCGTTGGATGCTCCGCTGATCGCCCGCCTGCGTGACATGGGGTTGACCTCGGCCCACGTCGAAAACCGCCCCGGCGAGACGGGAGATCCCGTCGAATCGCTCGCCGAGTTGGAGCAGGCCCTCGATCAGCGGTTCAGGAGAGTGGCGGGCGACCCCGAATTGACACGGATGCGGGAGGCCATCAGACGCCATCTCCGCGCCACGCACCGCACGACCGTCTGACCGGAAGGAACAATGCAGCCATGCCGACCGTCACCCCCGCAGAAATCCGCCGTCGCATCGAGAAGGTCGGGGATCTCCCGACCCTGCCCCTGGTGGTGCACAAGATTATCACCATCAGCAACCGGCCCCATTCCTCCGCCGAAGAGATCGCGCAGATCATCGAGAAGGACCAAGTGCTGGCCGCGAAAGTCCTGAAGCTGGCGAACTCGCCCTATTATGGGTTCCCGAAGCGCATCGGCTCGGTCAGCCACGCGGTCGTGATTCTCGGACTCAACGTCGTCAAACGGATGGCGATCTGCGCCTCCGTCTTCGACATGATGATGGCCGCCGGGATGGACCACCTCTGGCGCCACTCCCTGGCCGTGGCCATGACCTCCCACACCCTGGCGACGCGCGCCGGCCTCTCGCATCCGGAAGAGGTCTTTGTGGCCGGCCTGCTGCATGACCTCGGGCAAGTGGCCCTCTACGCGAAAGCGCCGGACCTGGCGGGGCAGGTCGAGCGGACCATGCTGGGGAACGACCTCTGGCGGACCGAGGCCGAGCAAGAAATCCTCAGTCTGACTCACGCCGAGATGGCCGGCTGGTTGGCGGATCACTGGAGCCTCCCCACGTCGCTCAAAGAGCCCATGATGTATCACCACCAACCCACGCTCGCGCGGGATGCCCCGCTGCAGACGGCGATCGTCCACGTCGCCGACATCCTGGCCAAGGCCATGGGCTGCGGGGCCGTGGACAACCAACCGGTCTCCCCCCTCGCGTCGAAGGCGTGGACGCTGGTCAACCTGGACGACAACGCGCTCGCCGCCTGCGTGGATATCGCCGCGCGCGACTTCGACATGATCGACGACTTCCTGTGACGTAACGATGGCGGCCACGGCAACACGGCGCGTGCTGCTCCTGCACCGCGACCCGGACGAAGCTTCCGCGCTGGCCGGCGTCCTCGACAAGGCCGGCTTTGACGTCCAGTCCAGCGACGGGACCAGCCTCGCCATGGACGAGGTGTTTCACAATCCGCCGACCCTGGTCCTGGTGGCGGACGGAGCCGGCGGCCGTTCCGTGGAAACCCTGGTACGGGATCTCAAAGCCGATCCGCTCCTCGGGCGCCTCCCCATCGTCGTCCTCATCCGCGAAGTCCGCGTGGACGATGTGGATTGGGGCGCGCTGGCCGTGGACGATTACATCACGGTGCCGTACCGGCCGAACGACGTGGCGCGGCGGCTCCGGCTCTGCCTGAGCCGCATGGCCCGTTCGTTGGATGCGAACCCCCTGACCCACCTCCCCGGGAACACCTCCATTCTCTACGAAACCACCAGGCGGATCGAGAGCGGACGCCCCTTCGCCCTGGCCTACCTGGACGTGGACAATTTCAAGTCGTTCAACGACCGCTACGGCTACGGCCGCGGCGATGAGGTGCTGGTCGTGACCTGCCGCCTCCTGACGACGGTGGTCAGCGAACTGGCCGGGACCGAGGGATTCGTGGGCCATGTGGGCGGCGACGACTTCGTGTTCATGAGCGACCCCGCGGCCATCGACGCCATTTGTCAGACCGTCATCAAACGCTTCGACCTGGTCATCCCCGATTTCTACGACCGGGAGGACCGTCTGCGCGGCTACATCGACTCGGTGGACCGCAAGGGGAACCGCGAGCAGTTCCCGCTCATGACGCTGTCCATCGCCGTGGCCACCAACGAGTTCGCCCCGATCAAACACCCCGGCGACATCAGCAAGATCGTGTCCCAGTTGAAGAAACACTCGAAGGCCATGCCGGGCAGCGTGTACCTCAAGGATCAGCGCGGCGGCGACCGGCCGGAGTAGCGGCCCGGACGGCGACCGGCGCAGTAGGATTTCGTCCCCTGTTACGGTATGATTCCCCCGATGCGACATCACCACCGTACAGGAACCGGCCGGTTGCCGATCGCGCCGACCTCCGGGCTCCTCTCGCTGACGCTCGCCGGCGGCCTCTTCTGCCTGGGGCTGTCCGGGTGCGCGGTCGAAATCGAGAAAACCGTCGTGGTGCAGCCGGTGGAGTCCAAACTCACCAGCTACAATTCCGTGGAAATTCCCGAACCCAAGAACCCGAGCTCGCCGGCCGAGATCACGCACGACTTCCATGAAAAGATGCTGCTGCAAATCGGCACGATGGGCAAGTTCCGGCGGGTTGCGGCCGCGATCAAGACGGCCAACCAGCAGACCGTCGTCATCCAGGCCACCATCGTCAAGTGGGACGCGGGCAACCGGTTCCTACGCTGGTGGGGCGCGGTGGGGGAACTGCTCGGAGGGATCTACGAATCCTATGCGAAGCAGCAGATCGGCACCGTGACCGGTACGGTCGGGGATGGGTACCTGCTGGTGGACGTGCAGTTCCTGGACAAAACGTCGCAGCAAGTCATCGGGAAGCTGACGATCAAAGCCCTGGCGGATTCGCCGGACAGCTACCGGGCCGCCGAGGACCGGGCGGTGGAGGCGCTGCGCAAATACCTCCTGACCCGCCTCTAATCAAGCGCTTCGGGAAGATGTCGAGCATGCCTATCGTCCGCAACGAAGTCGACGATCGGAACTTTAACAAGAACGTGCGGTTGCCGTTCGAGCTCCGATTGAAAGACTTCGAAATGGCGATGCAGGATATGTATGACTTCTTTTACGACGTCAACCGTGGCCTGGTTCAGCGCGGTCTGCTCCGGCTCGATGATATGCTCCGGCCGGCGATCATGTCCGGCGTGCTATCCGACATGCTCACGGCCAGTCTCGCCAAACACTCCCGCACCCTGACCGTGAACCTGTACCATAATGGCCACCCGGACCTCATTGTCAGCGGAATCTACCCCGACAACAAGGTCAAAGCAGGTTCGGAGGGCGTCGAAATTAAGACGACGCGGAAAGCCGGCGGCGCCGTCGATACCCACGGTGCCCGCGATCAATGGATGTGCGTGTTCGTCTACGACGTGGACAACTCAACAGAGCCTGCCAGGGACAGAGCGCCAATGACTGTGACAGAGATTTACCTGGGACACGTCGGCAAGGACGATTTTCGAAAGAACGCACGCGGTGAGCTGGGAACTCGGACAGCGACCTTGCACAAAAGTGGGATTGAGAAACTCAGAAAAAACTGGGTCTATAAACTCAAACTGTAGTGCGCCCCGTTCTTGAAAGCCGAGAGCCTCGGCAAGGCCTTCCGCGCCATCTCAAAATAGTGGGGATCTTTTTCGATCCCGATGCTGGCGTATCCGACCGCTTCAGCCGCTGCAAGGGTCGATCCTGCTCCGCAGAAGGGATCGAGGATCACTCCTTCCCTCAAGGGCAGAACACCCCTCACTAACGTGCGCAGAAACTGTTGAGGCTTCAAACTTGGGTGTGGCGCAAGCTCCCTTTCAGACTTGTGGGTCGGCGCCGACGGAATGACATCCCCGAATGGCTTGTCACGCGACGGTCTCCGAAACCCTCCCGTCCCCCATTTCCGAAGATTGTCTTGCACTCTTCCCTCAAGGGGCTTCCGGAACAATAGCCACGGCTCCCACATGGATCGAGGCATCACGCTGACCTCGGGGAATTCCTCGTGAGCGGCTTTCGGCCTATCGCCCCCCCGCATCGTCATGACGAGGCGCACGATTTCTCCTCGTCGCTCCAAACCTGCCCGAGCCAGCGCGCTCGAAACCAGATACGAGAGCAACGGGTTCGTGGCCACGATCACGTTCGCACCCGGCACAAGGACCGGGAGAAGAATCTGCGCCCATTCGAAAAAGAACAACTCCAACGCCCGAAGGTCTTGATCCGATAGGACCGTGAAGCGGGGAAGCGGAGAGCGCTGGACACCGTCAAACGAAGGAGGAATGCGCCAGACTCCGCCCTTTCCACTTCTCAGCTTCACCTGTTGCTCAGGGGTATATTCAAAAAGCCCATACGGGGGGTCGGTGACGACGGCATGAACGGAGTTCGGCGGTTGTTCGCGCAGCCATTCCAAACAATCGGCTTCGAGGACCAGCGCTCCACCGGATGAGAAACTGCGCCGATACGTGGTCTGAGGCTCAGCGACCTTCTGAGCGCTCCGCTCCCTCGTGTTGGCCTTCAATCCATAATGCCCGCGGGCCGTGCGCGCAAACAACGAGGGCGTATTGAGCCGCAGGTAGGAGCGAACGCTGGAGCGTGCGGCATTGCCGATGAGATCGGCGACATGCCGCTCGATGGTGCGGAGGGAGGCGCCGTCCGGCCTGGTCGAAAGAACGGAAAGAATCGCGTCTCGCACCTCGCCGGGACGTCGTTTGCCTTGCAAGGCTCGCTTATACATGGGAGCACAGCGTATGACGTCCGGACGTCTTTGTCAATGCCGCGGCGGCAAGGGTTCGACGATGCGGGTCTTGGCCAAGGCTGGACGAGGCAGTTGAGCGCCTACTATAGCACCGCGCCGACCAGCCGGAATTGCTCGACGTCCACCAGCCCCCGGTCCGTGATCTTCAGCGAAGGAATCACCGGCAGCGCCAGGAAAGAGAGCTGAATGAAGGGTTCTTCCAAGGTACAGCCCAGCGCCGTGGCGAGCCCGCGCAACCGCTCGAGCGAGGCGGCCACTTCCTGCGGCGCGCGGTCGCACATGAGCCCGCCGATCGGGAGCGGCAAGGCCTCGTGGCTCGTTTCATCCAGCGCCACGACGATGCCGCCGTCGATCTCGCGCAGACGGTTCAGGGCCGCGGCCATGACCGCCTCATCCGTGCCCACGACGATCGCATTGTGGGAGTCGTGATTGATGGAGGTCGCGAACGCCCCCCGCTGCAACCCGAAGCCCTTGACGAACCCCACCGCCCGCCGCCCCGTCCCCCGATGCCGTTCGAACACGGCGATCTTCAGGATATCCTGCGCCGGATCCATGCGCACCAGCCCTTTCGTCACGGGCAAGGCGGCTTCGAGCCGGTCCGTCACGATTTGCCGGCGCCGCACGCCGATCACCCGAACCGGCTGCCGGGCATCGCCGTGCGTGGCCCGGACATCAAAATCGGAGGCCGTGCAAGGCGCCAGGTTCAGGTTGGGGCCTCGGCCGGCCGGAGCCTGCGTCGGCGCCGAGACGGAGGCCGCTTCCAGCGCCGCCAGCTCCACGAGGGCGCCGCGCTTGTAGACGGCTTCCACCGTCAGGCCCGATTCCCATCGCCCGGGCTCCTTCGGCCGCACCAGACAGACGTCCGCCAGGAAGCCCGGCGCCACGACGCCCCGATCCTCCAGCCCATAGGCCCGGGCCGCGGCGAAGCCGGCCGCGCGAAAGACGGCCTCCGGCCTGTGGCCGGCGCGGAGCGCCTTGTCCGCAATCCAATCGATGTGGCCCTCGCGGGCGATGTCGGCCGGATTGCGGTCGTCGCTGCAGAGGCCGATGACGGCCGACGAATAGTCGTCCAACAAGGGCAGCAGCGCGTCGGCATCCTTGGCGCAGGACCCTTCCCGAATCAGCACGTGGAAGCCCTTCTGCAGTTTCTCCCGGGCTTCCTCCAGCGCCGTGGACTCATGACAACTGTGGATGCCCGCCGTGCCGTAGGCGTTCAGGTCCTTGCCCCGCAAGCCGGGACAATGGCCGTCGAGCCGCCGGTCCTGGAATGCCAGCAGTTTGCGCAGCACGTCCGGCTCGCCGGCCAGCAGGCCCGGGTAATTCATCATCTCGGCCAGGCCCAGCACGCGCGGATGGGCGCGCAAGGCGGTCAGATCCTCGGCATGCAGCTCCGCCCCGCTGGTCTCCAGGGCGCGCTCCGGGCTGGTGGAGGGCACGCAGCTGGAGAGCATCACGAACACGTCCAGGGCCAACCCTTCGGTCGCCGCCAGCGCCCAGCGCAGCCCCTCCGCTCCGCGCACGTTGGCGATCTCGTGCGGGTCCCAGATCACCGTGGTGGTGCCGGACGGCAGCACCGCCTGCTGGAACCGGGCCGGCGTCAGGAGGCTGCTTTCGATATGGACGTGGGCGTCGATGAAGCCGGGCACCACCGTCACGGAGGAGCCGTCCACTTCGCGGAGGCCCCGGTAGGACTGTTGCGTGCCGACGATGCGCCCGCGATAGACCGCCACGTCTCCCGGCAGAAAGGCGCCGGTGTAGACGTCCAGAAAACGGGTGTGTTTGATGACGAGGTCGGCCGGCTCCAGCCCCCGCGCCACGCGGAGATGGGCGGCCAATTCGTCGGCGGTCAGGTAGGCGGTTTTGCCCGGCATGGACACAACGCTCCACGGCCCACTGCGCCCACCATACTGGCTCCGCGCACGGCGGTCAAGGCGCGACGGCTTCCTTCCGGCTCCCGTTTCTGCTACACATGGTCCGGTCAACCGCCTCCGTAAGGTCCGTGCATGAAGCTGCTCCACAAGGTCATGGTCTTCCTCGCCGGGTTCACGCTCCTCTTCTTTTTGTTGCGCACGACCGAGCACTTCAACAACCACATCCTGATGGACGAGATCGAGGAGTTGGCCGGCGTGCCCTGGCTCTATTCGGTGATCGGCCTGATTTTCAGCATCCTCGCGGCCTTCGTCATTCAGACGGAATGGGAACATTACAGCCGGCTGGCCGGGTCGGTCAAAGAAGAAGTCGGCGCGCTGGAACAACTGTGGCACTGGTCGTTCCACTTCCCGCCGGAGATCCGGGGCCGCACCCACCAGGCCATTCGCGACTACCTCGCCAGAACCATCCACGAGGGTTTGCAGCAAAGCGCCCGGGACGGCGCCGATGACGTGGACGAGCCGGCCCTGACCGCGCTCCGCGACACGGTCTTCGCCCTCGCCCCGACTCCGGAAGTCATGTTCGCGGCCTTTGCCATCTTCACCGACCTGGTCAAGCACCACGAAAGCCGCCTCCATTACGCCTCCAGTCACGTGCCGTCCATCTTGCGCCACACGATCCTGTTCGGAGCCAGCCTGATCATCCTGTTCTCATTTTTCATCGGCGTGAAGAACGTCTGGCTGGATTATCTCTTCTCCGGCGGCCTCGCGCTCCTGACCTTCCTGGTCTATCTGGTAATGGACGACCTGGACCAGCCCTTGCGCCCCGGCATCTGGCAGTTGACGACGAAGGACCATCAGCGGCTGCTGCGCGCGGTGGAGGCCGGCGCCGCATCCCGCACGACCGCCGACCGCACCTGAGACGGACCGCTCATGCACGACCTGGCGCTGGCCATCGCTTCCGTCGGCATCCTCATCTTCCTGGCCCACCTGTTTGCCGGCATCTTCGCCCAGACCAAGCTCCCCGACGTCCTGTTGCTGATCCTGGTCGGCATCGTGCTGGGGCCGGTCCTGGGGCTGGTCGAGCCGGCCCAATTCGGCTCCGTGGGGTCCGTCTTTACGACGATCACGCTGATCATGCTGCTGTTCCAGGAAGGGTCCGAAATGAGCCTGCCGACCCTGGCCAAGGCCATGCGGGACGCCTCCTGGCTGGCGGCGGCGAACTTTCTGGCGGTCACGGTGGCGGTCGGAAGCGTGGCGCTGACCCTGACCGGCCTCAGTCCGATCCCCGCCTTCCTGTTCGGCGCCATGGTCGGCTCCTCGTCGCCGGCCGTGGTGGTGCCCTTGGCTCGTCAGCTCAGTGTGCGCGAGGAGAGCCGCTCGATCCTGTTTCTGGAGTCGGCGCTGGGCGACGTGCTGACGATCGTGGTGGTGCTGGCCTTGCTGGAAGCGAACAAGCCGAGCGACGTTCACCTGCTCCGGATGAGCGGACGAATTCTGGGATCGTTTGTGCTGGCCTCGCTCCTGGGGGTCCTGGGCGGAGTCCTGTGGTCGCTCCTGCTCGGCAGAATCCGGATGCTCAAGAACGCCATGTTCACGACGCCGGCCTTTGCCTTCGTGATCTTCGGACTCGTCGAGTTGCTCGGGGTGAGCGGCTACATCGGCGCCCTGGCGTTCGGGATCACGCTGGGCAACATCCGGGCGTTCAACCGGTCGCGCTTCGCCGCCTACCTGGATGAGAAGGTCCCCGCGCTCACGGACACGGAACGATCGTTTTTCTCCGAGGCGGCGTTCCTGCTGAAGACGTTTTTTTTCGTGTATGTCGGGGTGACCGTCCAGCTGGCCGATCCCCCGGTCCTCTCGCTGGCCGCGCTCCTCACGCTGCTCATCCTGCTCGTGCGCATCCCCGTGGTTCGCCTCTGCGTGCGCCGGACCACACCGGTGGGGGATGCGTCGCTGATGGCCGCCATGATTCCCAAGGGGCTGGCCGCAGTGGTCCTGGCCTCCCTGCCGCTGCAACGCGGCATGCCGGACGGCGCGCTGATACAGCAGGCGACCCACGTGCTCGTGCTGTTCACGATCGTCGCCACCGCGCTGCTGGTCTTTTTGCTGGAACGGACGCCCCTGGGCCGGGGCTATGGCTGGCTCTTCTCCGGCCTGGGGAAACCGGAGCCCGAGAGGGCCGAGCCCCGGACGTAATACGGACGGCCCGACGCCGGGCGCGTCAGCACTTGGGCCCGGCGGAGGGGATGTAGCGGATGGCCAGCCCCTTGAGCGACTTGACCTCCACGTCGTAGGGCACGGCCGCGCCCCCGTAGGCCGGATACCCGCCGTAGTAGCCCATCCCGTAAGGGTAGGGCCCGTACATCATCCCGCCGTAGCCGAACCCGCCGAACCCGAAGGGCCCGCCCATCATGGCCGGCTCATAGGCGACTTGATGTTGGATTTGCTGCTCCGGCTTGGCGAAGACGACGGCGTCGGCGCCCAGCCCGGCGGCCTTGTCCAGCATCTTCTGCTGCATGGTCCCATAGCCGTCGGAGGTGTCCTCGATGCGCAGCTCCGCCAGGGCCACGTGCGGACAGGCCGGGACCTGCTGCAGCACCTCGACCTCCTCCGCCGAACGTTTCGGAGGAAACTGCTGGCTGGTCAGCCGGACCGTGTCGACGCCGGTGCAGCCGGTCAGCGCCAGGAGCACGGCCAGCGCCAGAACGGGTTGAGAAACGCGGTTCAGGTTCATCATGGGTCAAAACCGATTCAGAAGCTGCTGCTTCTTGTCTCGGTACTCCTCATCGGTCACAAGGCCCCGATCTTTGAGTCGCTGGAGCAAGGCCAGCGAGTCTTCCACGGACAATCCCGAGGGCGAACCGGCCGGCGCGGGCTGAGCCTCTCCGGCTGGGTTCGGCGGCGCAGGCTTGGGCGCGAGCGCGGCCAGCAGGAACGGCTTGATCTCAATGGCCACATCCGGCACCCCCGAGGCGACGAGATGGCCCTGCAGGCCATACCGTCTGGCGAGCGTCTGGAACGCGCCCGGCGCCACGGCGTAGAAGGGCGGATAGGCGTAGAGCGGCTGATCCCACAAGAGGTCGCGGACGCCGGGGAGCGTCACCGGAAACCGGTAGTTGGCCAACAACACGTGCAACCGGCCTCCTTCGAGATAGCAGGCTCCGGTCGTCAGCTCGCGGATCTCCGACGAGGGCCTGCGGGTCAGGGCGAACAGCACCCAATCGTCCGGCCCGGCTTTGGCGAAGGCCTTGGCAAACGTCTCGCTCAGGTAAGCCGTTTCGTCGGCCGTGAAGGCCTCGACCGGGGCCCCCTTCGAGGACAGCAACGGGAAGGCCTCCTCGATCCGCTGCACACGCAAGCCGCCCAGCAGGAGCGTCCAGTCCTGCTGGCTCATCGTCACCGGGTGGGCGAAGGGACGACGGTCCGGCCCCGCGGCGTCGCTGCGGGCCTGCAGGCGGACGAAGCGATCGTCCTCCTCGCATTGGCCGCAGACGATCCGGGCCGGCTGCGGGCCGGCGCAGGCCTCGGCAAGGCACGACACGAACGCGAGGAGAAGCAGCAGCCGCCAGCGCATCGTTACAACGCGAAGTCGATGCCCGTGAAGAACAACTGCCCGACCACATCGCGGCCGTTGGTCCCCGTGGCCCTGGTCCGGAACCAGTTGTATTCCGTATGCCAGGCGACGTCCGTCCGGGCGGACTGATGGATGTAATAGCGGGTCATCTAGATGTGGGAGTCCACGTTATTGTAATTGCCCGGGACCGTGCGAATGCCCTGCTGTTCGTTGCGGACGAGGTCGTACCGATAGAGGAGCAGCCGGCCGGGCGTGCCGAAGAAGGGCAGCTCGGTGGGGTACCAGTCCAACTCGGCGAACCCTCCGTTCCACACCGCATCCTGGCGAGGGCCCAGCGCGGTGCTGTTGGTGATGAGGTCCTTGCTGTCATTGGCGTGAATGACGGAGCCGAACAGGTTCCATTGCCCGTCAAAGGTCGTGCTGGCATCCAGCGCCACCCGGTCGAAGGTCTTGCCGTTCCCCGACGTGCCGGAGGTAGTCGTCAGCCCGTTCGCCGTGGTGGGAGAATCCCCGTGCCACCAGGAAATCCCGATCCGATGGCCGCTGACGATCCCGTACCCGTCGAAGGACTGGGTCATATGCCCGTAGAAGATCATGTCGCGCCCCCCGTTGTTGCCGAAGGGCCCGGTGGTCGAAAAGGCGTTCAACGAGTAACGGAAGTAGCCGTTGGTGAACGACGTGGGCTTGATACCGGCCAGTTCCGCCCCGTTGAGGCCCTGTTGAAGCGACGGCATGGTGGCGTCGCCGTATCCGTTGCTGACGCGGCTGTTGGACGGAAAATTCGCCGACGTATAGGGCGACCCGGCCCGGTAGTTGTACATGACGATCGGGGTGTTGAACTGCGTCGGGTTGCGGAATGCGCTGAAGGGCAACTCCGGCTCGTATTTGCCGATCTTGACATTCATCCAATAACTGTTCGCATCTCCGCCCAGGAAACGTTGGAGATTGTTGAACCGGACGAAGGCATTGGGCAGGTCGCCTTGCGTCGGCGACGACCCGTAGTCGGCGCTGTTCAGGGCCGGCGCGTAGATCAGGCCATAGCTGATGTCTTTCGACAGGATCCCGTAGGAGAGCAAGTTGAGGGTCTTGAACCCGAAGCTGCCGGTAGACACTTCGCCGCCGTTGGCGCCGGGCGGGCCATAGGTCTGGCTCCGGTACCCTACCTGCGCGCGCAACGACACCGGCCAGTACCCCATGTTGATGCTCTCGTGCTCCGGCAGGTCGCTCTCGCTGCCCAGCTGATAGCCGTGGTCCCGGAACAGGTTGCCGAAATCGTTGAGCTTCGGAAATCCCGGCACGTGGCAGACGTTGCAGGCGAAGTTGTACTTGCGCGCGAAGGCCGGGATGGCGTCCGCTTTGGGCACGAGCAGGCTCCACTCGTAGCTCACGAACGAGAGCAGCCCCAGCACGATGATGACGAGGCTTCGTTTTCTGATCGTGCGCAACATCGTCGAGCTACGCCTCCCTGGTGAGCATGGCGGTCATCGGCTCCGGCGGCGGAACGTTACTTGAGCGGACAGAGTGTGCGTAAATAGGCCACGATCTTCCAGGCCTCGATCTCTTTCAGCTTGCCGCTGTGCATGGATGCAGGAGCCCTTGCCTTCGAAGAGCCGCTTGCCGTCCGCCACGATCTCCGGCGACGCGTTTTTAGCCTCGCCGAACGGCGCCTTCCACGCCTTGGCTTCCTCCGTGCGGTCCGCCGGAACTCTGGGTTTGAGCGGATCGTGCTGGATGCACGACGCCAGCGCGGCGGCAAGCCCCAGGGACACGGTGGCGACGGCGATTCGGCTCCGATTCCGCATCATGGCTCCTCCCGCCCGACGGCTTCGCATCCGGCCGCGGCCGCGTCGAGTGGCGCCAAGAATACGCCGTTCATCCAGCTGACGCAAGATTCCGGACGCCTCGATGCGGGTCCCGCAAGGTCAGTGTAAATACCGCTCCACCACTTGCGCCTCGGCTTGATGACGCTGCTGCTCCAACTGGTGCCGCTGCTGCCGCAGGTCGTCCAAGGCTCGCTCATAGCCCTGCTCGTGCTTGGTCCACTGCTCCAGCAATCGCGCCTTGCTGTCGGGGTGGGCTTTGGCTTCCCGGATCTGTTCCAAGGCGAGTTGGAAGTGCTCGCGCTGGATCCGCAACTGCTGCAGGTGCACGCGCCAGCCGCTGAGGTCGAGGGCGCGAATCTGCCGCAAGACGGGATCCTGCGTGTCCGGCACTTGCTGCAGACTCTCGATCTGCTTGTCCAGGCGGTCGAGGTTGGCATTCAACTGCCCCAGGTGCCGCTCCAACATCGTCATGACCAAATCCGCCGGATGGACCGGCTCGGGCGGCGCGCCGGTCGTGGCGCAACCCCACCCCGACAACACGCACACCGCCATCAAGCCCGCACGGACGCTCCCTCGCATAGTGGCTCCTTTCCTCTGTGCCCGGACAGCACGCCGACTCAGTTGAGGCCGGGCCGCGCGCCATCGACGTACCGAATCGCGACGCCCGACTGGTACTGGAGATACTCCACCCGATCCACGGGCGCCTGCACGTACGTCCACGGATCGAAAAAGAAGGGCATCCCGCTCCCCATGCCGCCGAAGAGCGAATTGCCCAGCCCGGGAGCGTTCGTGGACTGATAGGTCTGGCCCAGTCTGGTGGATTCGATCAAATCGTACTTGCCCATGACGACGGCATCGGCGCCGTACCGGTCGGCGGCGGTGAGGATCTTCCCCCGCAGCGTATCCTCGTCGACGTAATCCGAATTGCTGGTGGCAATAAACCGTGCCAGGTTCACATGGGCCTGGGCCGGCTCGGCCTCCAGGGCCATGGGCGTCGCTCCGCCCGGACGGGGAGGGTAGGGTTGCAGAGAGAGCGGCTCGACCTGAACCGAGACGCAGCCGGTCAGCCCCACAAGGACCAGGAACACCACGAAGCAGGATGGCAATCGAAAGGGTCGCATAGGCGGGGGCATCCTGCTGGATTCATTGGGCCCCTGTCAAGAAACGCGGGAACCTGCAATAGACGGGGCGTTCGGCCACCTGTCATGGTTTTTCCCTTGCCTGTCAAGGCGCTGACGGCCTTCGGTCTTCCTTGACGCGAAGCTCGCGATACAGCCACGCCTGCAAACTGCCAATATTGCAAGGGTTTTTTCGATTCCGAAAAATAACGCGCAATGGCACGAATGATGCGTACTCTCACGGCGACCAATTGCGTTGCCTGTTTTTTAACCGAAAGGAGCGAGTTATGTGGAACCGTACCGATGGTCCCCAGAAGCCCGGAGGGGACGCCTTTGCCCAAACGCCGGACACCACCGATCAAGACACGAACCTCTTTGCCAATGAAGGGGCGGACAGCCAGGTCATGGCGTCCATCGCCAGGGGCATGGAGTTCAAGGGCTGCCTGCGGTACAGCGGCACCGTCCGCATCGACGGCAAGATGGAAGGGGAAATCATCACCGACGGCACCGTGCTGATCGGCCGGGGCGCCGTCATCTTCGCGCAAGTCCAGGCCCGTAAGGTGCTCTGCCTGGGGCAAATCACCGGCGACATCCTCGCCACCGAAAAAGTCCGGTTCCTGTCCCCGGCCGTGCTGACCGGCTCCGTCACGGCACCCGTCGTGGCGATGGAAGAAGGCGTCCTGTTCAGCGGCACGCTGGAGATGAAGCAGGCGGATCAGGCTGCGGCGAAACCCACCGTGGTGCGGGAAGCGGCCAGGGACCGTGATGCCCTGATGCTGGCCCATGCGGGCAACGGTCGGGCCGTAGCCGCCAGCTAAACGAGCGGATCAGCGCAGCGGGGATCGGGGGCCCGAGGCGCCTGTGTCTCGCGGCCCCGGCGCCTGGCGGACGCTGAATCGGGACGGGATTACGAAGGCTCGTCGGATGCGGTCCGCAAGGACCAGGCGAGCCCGGCCAGCGACAGGGTATAGATCAGCCACTTGGACGGGTCGAAATTGTACCAGCGGGGCCCGTTGCGGTAATCGCTCTGATAGGTGTGATGGTAGTTGTGGTACCCTTCGCCGAACGTCAGCAAGGACACCCACCAGCTATCCCGGCTGGAATCCGCCGCGCCGTATTTCTGGCTGCCCCAGAGATGGCAGACGGAATTGATGCAGAAGGTGGAGTTGAGCACGAAGAAGGTTCGCCCCACGCCCGCTAAGAGGAAGCAACCCAGCCCCCCTCTCCACCCGTTGTAGAGATAGCCGACGGCAAAAGGCAGCGCCAAGCCCGAGAGCACGATCGGCACGTACCACCGGTACTGCCACATCACCACCGCATCCTGCCGCAAGCGGGTCAGGTATTTCTCGTCCTGCTCCCGATGGGGATCTTTCAACACCACCCAGCCGCAGTGGCTGAACCAGAAGCCCCGTTGGGCATTGTAGGGATCTTCGTCCTCGTCGCAACGGGCATGGTGCCGGATATGCGCGCCGGCCCACCTGAGCGCCGTGTTCTCCAAGGCCCAGCCGCCGGCAACGAGCAGCGCCCCCTTCACCCAATCGGGGCAGGAAAAGCTGCGGTGCGCGAGCAGCCGGTGGTACCCCACGGTGATTCCCAGGCCGGTCACCACGTACAGGAATCCGAACATGGCCCAGTCCACCCAGGTATAGCCGACGTAATAGCCGTAAGCCGGCACGCCGACCAGGGCCACGAGGCAGACCAAGCCGAAAAGGAATGACGCACCGTAACTGATGCGACGCGGAGTGTACACGACGGCGGCAGAAGATGAGGTCATTGGGCTGAAGCCCCTTTATAGTAGTGGGAACGGAGCAGTGCGAGCATGGACTGTGAAACGGGGGGCGCTTCGTACGAAGCGCCCCCCGAAAGACACGAACGGCGGGGACGTTTAGAAGCGGCCGCCGCGGCCGCCGCGGTCGCCGCCGCCGAACCCGCCACGACCACCACCGCCACCGGAGCGCGGCTCCTGCGGCTTGGCTTCGTTAACGGTCAACGTCCGGCCACCCATCTGCGTCGCGTTCAACGCAGCGATCGCCTTTTTGGCTTCCTCTTCCGTCGCCATCTCCACGAAGCCAAACCCACGGGACTGACCCGTGAACTTGTCCGTGATCACGCGCGCCGATTCAACGGTGCCGTGCGGCGCAAACAGCTCGGTGAGCTGCTGCTCGGTTGCGGAATACGGTAAGCCACCCACATAAATCTTCGAACCCATTGGGGTCCCTCCTAGCTAAGTGATATTGTCTTGGACTCGAGAAAAAAGCACGATAGGAAGGAACGGGCCGAAGGCGCGACACATGAAGGCGACTTGGTCTGGCTTCCGATCAGATTCCCGGGGCAAAACAACATCGGTTCTGGGCCTTGTTAGTTGATGCCGCAGTGCCAGGCCCTCACACTACAGCATCCTCACCCTACCACAGGAACACCGGGAACGCAAGCACGAAACCGTTTCGCCGCCGGGGCGGGAGCGGGCCCGCCTCAGCCCCGCCCCTCGGCCTGGGCCTGGCGGACCTGCCGAGCCAACTGATGCCGCTCCAGCACGTGGCCGATCTGAGACCCGATGGACTGCAGCATCTGCAGCAAATCGTGGTCCGGCTGCCGGACATCGTGGCTGAAAAACTCCAGCACGCCCAGGACCCGCTCCCCGCTCAGGATCGGAAAGGCAAAGGCTCCATGCAGACGTGCCTGCTCCGCCATGGGCGCGCGGGGAAAGTTGCCGTCCCGCGCCACGTCGGAAATCCAGGCCGGTTTCTTCGACGCCCAAACCCGGCCGGGCAACCCGATGCCCGGCGCAAAGGCCGTGCGCCGGCTGGCCGATTCGAAGGTCGGCACCGTGTCGGCCGGCGTGTGCCAGAATTCCACGAACTGCAGTTGATTCGTCACCTCGTCCACCGTCCACAGAAGCCCCACCGGCCAGTCCAGGCCGAGGCAAATGGTTTCCAGCAGGTGGGGCGCCGCTTCGTCCAGCGTGGGGAACTCCGCCAGGACTTTCGTCACCGCATACTGCGCCTCGCGGCGGCGCTCGACTTTGATCCGCTCGGTGATGTCCCGCAAGGCCATCACCGCCCCGACCAGCTTCCCGCCGTCGTCCCGAATGGGCGACACGCTCCCCTCCACCATTACGTCCCGGCCCTCCTTGGGCACCAGCATGAGGGGCGGCAGCGAATGGCCCGTCCCGTGGAGCGCCGGCTCGATCAGGCTGTCCAGCGGTTGATCGGACTTGCCCTGCCGAAACGTGAGCACATCCTGGAGCCGCTTCCCGATGACCTCCTCCGGACGCCAACCGGTCAACGCCTGGGCCGCCCGGTTCACGGAGGTCACGAGGCCGGCCGGGTCGGTCACGAGGACGGCGTCGGCCGTGCTGGCCAGGGTCGCCGCCAGTTGCGCCTCGTGTTTGAGCAAACGCCCCCATTCCTTGCGCAAGCGCAGGGAGGTCCAAAACAGCAGGGCCAGCAAGGGGATCCCCACCGAGGCGCCGGCCACCCCCACTTCGCCCATCACGCCATAGATGGGGTTGAGCACGTCCTTCCGCGACACGTGCACCAGCACGCCCCATTGCAGGCCGGGGAACCGCCCATAGCCTTCGGTCCGCGCATAGCCGGTCACGACTTTGATCCGCCGCGGGAACTGCTCCTCCTCGACATAACCCGACGGGGCCGTCGCGGCGAGCAACAGCGCGGAGGGCTGTCCCCGCTGCACCAGGTTCTCCCGATCCGACCGGCCGAGCAGCGAGTCGAACAACAAGGTCCCGTCTTTCGCCACCAGCCGCCATTGCACGTCGCCGCTGAGGCCCCGCTCCAGTTGGAACAGGCGGACCGTCCGCCCGAACGTGCCCTCCATCGCCGGGAGCCCCACGCGCAAGCTCACCGCGCCCAGGAACTTGCCGTCGGCGCCTTTGATCGGCGCCGTAAACGAGAGCGCCACCGACCCGCCCGCGTCCGGACTGGGCTT
>JAGWTI010000136.1 GCA_028876065.1 Nitrospirota bacterium | reverse complement strand
TGGCCCATGGTGTTGCGGCCCTGGCGACCCAACTGCTCAAACATACGATCGGCCGACCCAGGCCGCGTGTGAGTCACGAAGGCGAATTCCAGTTCGAGCCGTCCCTGGTCAGCGGGTTCGATTCATTCCCCTCCGGCCATGCCTCTGCCTCGTTTGCCGTCGCCACTGTGCTGACCCGGCACTTCCCACGGTTCGGGTGGTTCAGCTACCTGGGTGCGGCGCTCATCGCCTGCAGCCGCGTCTGGCGGGGGTCACATTTCCCGACCGATGTGGTGGCCGGCGCGATCGTTGGAGTCTTGAGCGGAGCCTGGCTGGCATACTCGTATATGGATTGGCGGACGCTGCTGTCGCGCGCCCTTGTCCGCATGACCCTCGTCGTGATGGCCGCCTTCACACTGCTCTGGACCATGGTGCAGGCTTCCCCCGACCATCAAGGGGCCGTGGTCATGACGGGAATCGGGATTGCGACCATGCTTGCGGGGGTGGGGCTTCGTTGGAAGCGGCTATGGGATGGGAGCCCTGTGAAAGCTGACGCATGGACGCCTCCGCTGTTGGGGACCGGGCTGGCATTGAGCAGCGGGCTGTGGCTGGCCTCGGCTGGGGCCCTCATAGCCGGGTTAGCCTGGATCGTGAACGAGGTGCGTAACGGCGACCGGTCCGGAGAGGACGGGGGCTCAACGCAATCCTCATGCAGCCCCTGGATGGAAGTTGCGCTCGTGACCTGGTTTGTCCTAGCCTTCGCGGTCCTGCAACGCGCAAAAGGTGTCCTGCCGATTCTCTAGATTTGGCCCAGCCCGGGCCGATGTCGGCTGCAGGATTTGACAGGCGCTCGGGGCGGGTGTATAAACCGCCCCCTACACAGATGCGGGTGATGGAGTTCACCCAAACCGCCTCGGCTCGCGAGAGCCGCCGGCTGATAACTCCTACTGGCCACGGGTCGGTAGGAGTTTTTTATTGGTTGTTTCGTTTCGCGGAGATGTTCAACATCCCGTTCCACTCAAAGCCGGAACCGATGGGCCGCTTTCCGACAAAGGAGAAGCCCCATGAGGATGACAGGCGAGTCTGCGAAGCCGAACTGGCCACGGCGGACGGGCGGAAAAAGGAGTTGCACATCGATGCCCGCACCGGCCGGATCGAAAAGATCAAGAACGACTGAGGTACAGGACGTACGAGAAAGACGCATGCGATGCATGAGCCGGGCCGATCGCGGCTAGGTGAACCGGGAGGGCACGGCCGGCGATCCTTAGTCTACTGGATTGAGGGGGCCTGGTAACCGTATGGTTGCCGCCCACAAACCGGTCTGCTTCGAACCGTCCGATTCTCGCGAGGCATGGGGCAGCGACATGCTGAACGGCCTCCGGATACGCGCGAAGGCTTGTTGCCATGCCATAAGGACGAGTTACCGAAACACGCAACCGATGCCGCAAGTACGCATCACGATCACGGGCAATATTATTTCCGACCTCAAGCATTCGAGAAGGCTCGGCCGGGAATCGCTATGAAGTCGGTCCGCGCCGGAGAGGGTATGGGTAGTTTGCCAACGGCAGAGGGCCAGGCACGAACCCTCGGAGGGGGAATGAATACATGGAAACGATCTGGGTAGTCGTAGCGACGTGGGTGGGGATGGCTTTTCTCGCGACCCTGATCTCGGTGCGTTTTGGTATCTCGGTCGCATTGGTTGAAATCTGCATCGGAGTTGCCGGCGGGAATCTGCTCGGACTCCACTCGACGCCCTGGATCGATTTCCTGGCCATGGTCGGAAGCGTCCTGCTGACGTTTCTCGCCGGAGCGGAAATCGATCTGGCCGTCGTACGCAGCAAGTGGAAAGAAACGGTTTCCATCGGGTTGGCTTCTTTTTTCGCTCCCTTTCTCGGCGCCATGGCCTATGCCTACTGGATCGAAGGATGGTCGCTGCCCGCTTCTCAGATTGCCGGGATCGCGCTCTCGACGACCTCCGTCGCGGTGGTCTACGCCGTCATGCTGGAGCGAGGCTACAATGCCACTGAACTCGGCAAGGTGATTCTGGCCGCCTGTTTCATCACCGATCTGGGAACGGTCGTGGCGCTGGGTGTGATCTTCGCCCGCTATGATTGGTGGCTGCTGATCTTTATACTGGTCATGGCCGTGACCTTGTGGAAACTCCCATCGGTCACTGCCTGGTTCTTTGCGAAAATCGGCTCCCGGATCAGCGAACCGGAAATCAAGTTCATCCTGTTGATTCTTTGCATGCTCGCCGCACTCGCCACGGTCGCAGAGAGCGAAGCCGTGCTGCCCGCCTACTTGGTCGGCATGGTATTGGCGCCGTTGTTCCTTGCGAACCGCACCCTCGCGCAGCGTATGCGCGTGATCGCTTTCTCGGTCCTCACGCCGTTTTATTTTCTGAAAGCGGGCGTGCTGGTGAGCCTGCGCGCCGTGGTGGCCAGCCTCCTGTTGATCGGGCTCTTTCTGGCGGTGAAGATGGCCGCGAAGTTCCTGGGGGTCTGGCCGCTGGCCCATGCCTTTCGGTTCGGCCGGCGGGAGGCCATGTATACGACCCTGTTGATGTCCACCGGGCTGACATTCGGTACCATTTCGGCCCTCTATGGACTCAGCCATGAATTGATTACGAAGGAGCAGTATGCGGTCCTGGTAACGGCCGTGATCCTCAGCGCCGTTGTGCCGACGGTAATTGCCGAACGCTGGTTTGATCCCGGCAGTGTGGCGCAAGAAGAGCCCCAGAACCGACGCTCGGTGGACCAGGAACATGCCGTTGCCCCACATGCTCCCAGCATCGCCAGAGGAGGGACTGACCATGTTTCGTAAGATTTTAGTCGCGAACGACGGATCGGAAGGCGCCAAGAAAGCGCTCCACGCGGCCATCGACATGGCCAAACGTTACGAGACCGAGTTGCATGAAATTTCCATCGAAGAGCACCTGCCCCATTATGCCGCGACGGTGGGCGAAGTGGTCGAGGCGAAACAGGAAGCGGCGGACTATTACCGCAAGGTCACCAAGGAGGCCGAGGCGGCCGCCCTCGCCGGTGGGATTCGGCTGACCTCGCACGTGGTTCCGGGACATGAGGTAGAAACTATCGTGCGATTTGCCAAGGAACACGGTTTCGACTTGTTGGTCGTTGGCTTCATGGGGCATTCGCGTGTTTTCGAACGGATCTGGGGCGGGACATCCCAAAACCTAGCCAGGCTGTCGCCCTGCTCCGTGCTGGTCGTGAAGTAATGCGCGTCCGTCGATTGCAGCCTGGCCGGCGTTCCCCTGGTCGCCCTGTGCGTTTAGGAACAGGCTTGGCGGGGAACGCAGCATGACAGGCCCGCCTTACCGGAAATGGCTCGTCCTCCTGTTGGCCGGTACGATCTCTGCGCCGCCTTCCTGCTGGTTGTATCAACAGGAACAGGGCAATTTTCATGAAGTCTCGAAAGGGCAGGTGTACCGATCCCGTCAGCTGAGCGGAGAAGAGCTTGCGTATTACATCGACCGGTACAAGATCACGAGCATTCTCAACCTGAGAGGAGAGAACAGAGGGTCCCGCTGGTACCAGGAAGAACAACAGGTGTCCAGCCTCCTTGGCCGACGGCACTATGACGTTGGGATTTCCGCCAACCATGAGGTCGATGACCGGACTCTCGATCGAATTTTGAGCATCCTGCGCGACGCTCCGAAGCCGATCCTGATTCACTGCAAGTTCGGCGCCGATCGCACGGCGCTGATTGCCGCGGTCTATCTATATGCTATCGAACGGAAGAGCTCAAAACACGCCGACCAGCAACTGTCGCTCCTGTACGGTCACTTCCCCTACCTGTGGAGCCGATCAGGCGCCATGGATCGGTCATTCTGGCGATACGCGAAGTCCCATCCTGTGCCATCGCATGATGCCATGGCCTCTGGCGTCCGGTGACAGCGATGCGTTCAGGGAAATGTTTTCTTGAGCGATGAGGCCACAGGCCGATGTCAAAAATGCCACTCCTGCGCAACGGTCATTCTCTCAAAGGACTTCACGACCAGCCAGATTCTCCGGATACTCGTGGCCCGCGCGATCGTGATCCGCCCGCAGATCCTGATCTTCGACGGGACCTTGCATAGCATGCACCAGACGACCCGCGATACGATCCTCCGGCGGCTCTGCTCGAAGGACGAGCCCCGGACGGTCATCGTTGTGTCGAACGATCCGGCCTTGATTCCCCACGTGGATCGCCGGGCGCTCTTGAACTGAAGGCTACAATGGTGGGCGAAATGAACAGGAAATGTGTTCCGCGCGGAACCCCGCGCGGGCGGGGCGATGACGGTCCACTATGGGTATGAGCCGTTACCTCTCTCGCAACGTGTGGGTGGCCGGCTGGGTCAGCTTCTTTATGGATATCAGTTCCGAGATGGTCTATCCGCTCGTGCCCCTGTTCCTGTCGTCCTCCTTGGGCGTCAGCAAATCCGTCATCGGTCTGATCGAAGGTGTCGCCGAAGCCGCCGCGAGCCTGCTGCAACTGTTTTCGGGCGTGGTGGCCGATCGATTCGGCAAAAACAAACTGTTGATGGGACTTGGCTACGGCATCTCCACCGCGTCGCGGTCCGGGCTCGCGGTTGCATCCGGATGGGGGATGGTACTGGCGTCCCGATTGACGGATCGGGTGGGAAAGGGCATCAGGACCGCGCCTCGGGATGCGATCATCGCCGCATCCACGCCTCCGGAACGATGGGGTGCGGCGTTCGGGTTTCATCGAACCCTGGATCAAGCCGGAGCCTTCGTCGGACCTGCGCTGGCCCTGCTCATCTTGACCCTCTGGGCCGCCGATTATCGGCTGGTCTTCTGGCTGTCCATCATTCCGGGCCTGCTGGCGGTGACCTTAATCGTCTGGTTCATTGAGGCCGATGGAGCGGCTCCGGCGGTGCGAGCAACGCTCTCGTGGCTTCCCCGACAATGTGATCGACGGCTGCGCGGCTTCCTCCTGGTCGTCGGCTTGTTTTCCTTGGGCAACTCCAGCAACGTCTTTCTGATCCTCAAGGCCGAACAGGTCGGACTGGGTCCGGCCTGGATATCAGGCGTCTACTTGGCCTTCAACGGGATCTATGCGCTGGTCTCCACCCCGGCTGGCTTCCTTGCAGACCGGATCGGAAAGAGGAAACTCATTCTGGGCGGATTCGGACTCTTCGCGGGGGTCTATGCCGGATTTGCGCTGGCGACCGAGGTGTGGCAAATCGTCGGTCTGTTCCTTGGCTATGGAGTGTATATGGGACTGACGGAAGGTGTGCAACGAGCCTACCTTGCGACGCTGCTACCGGAAGGCCAAAAAGCCACCGGGTTCGGTTTGTACCACATGGTGGTGGGGTTGGCGATTCTGCCGGCCAGTCTGATCGCCGGCTTTTTGTGGGACGCCCTTGGGCCGGCGGCCCCTTTCTGGTTTGGTGCAGGCGCGGCGGCGCTGGCTGCTGTGCTTCTCGCCGTTCTTGCTCCTCGTTGACGGTGCGCAAGCCGGTCATCCGTCTTTTTCAACCGTGCGGGCCGAAGCGGGGGACCGGAACCGGGGGCTTGTCGGGGAGGCCTTTGACCATCGGCTCGTTGGACACGAGACTGTAGCCGTACCGTTCGAGGATGACTTGGTAGTCCTTGGCTT
>JAGWTI010000135.1 GCA_028876065.1 Nitrospirota bacterium | reverse complement strand
ACGATGCTGCCGCCGTTGCCCCCGTCTCCCCCGTCCGGTCCTCCCTGGGGGACATACTTCTCCCGCCGGAAACTGCAGACGCCGTTTCCGCCGCGCCCGGCCTTGACGAAGACCCTGACTTGATCCACGAACAACATGACGGTTCGGTCCTTTGCACGGTCAACGCATGCACACAGGCCGCCGTCACAGGGGGTGTGTCCCGTCTGCCGGCGAGCCTGGAGATGCAACCTGGAAAAGAAAGAGGGGGACGAGAGCGGGAGTGGTCAGCTGAAGCGTCGCGAGCGAGCCCGCGGCTTACGCGGGCGGGTAGACGCTGACTTTCTGACGGGCGCGACCGCCTTCGAACTTGACGACCCCGGTAATCTTGGCAAAGAGGGTATGGTCCCGACCAAGGCCGACGTTGAAGCCGGGGAAGAATTTGGTGCCCCGCTGCCGGACGATGATGCTCCCGGCCTTGATGAGTTCTCCGCCGTACGCCTTGACCCCAAGGTACTGGGGGTTGCTGTCACGACCGTTCCTGGATGATCCGCCGCCTTTATTTGTTGCCATGGCTTCTTCCCCGTACCTTCCCTATGCCTGCTCGATTCCGGTGATGCGAACCTGGGTGAAACATTGACGGTGGCCCTTGGTGCGCCGATAGTTTTTCCGCCGCTTCTTTTTGAACACCATCATGGAACGGGTCCGGCCTTGCGCGATGATCTCGGCGGTGACGCGTCCGCGCTCGACCCAGGGTTTGCCGACGACCAGGCCTTTCTCGCCTTGGATCAACCGCACCTGCGTCAGTTCCACGGTGCCCCCGACGTCGCCGTCGAGTTTTTCGACTTTCAGGATTTCACCGGGTTGGACCCGATACTGCTTCCCCCCGGTCTCTACAATTGCGTACATGACTCGTCTCCTTACGTGTACAAGACCTTGCTTTGTAACATAGAGGTTTTGAGAGTGTCAAGCCATGATCGGGCATCCTAAGGACGGCGAGCAAGACGGAGGCGGCGCAAGGCGCCGGTTGGGCCAGGCCCGCCCGCGTTGACAGGCCCGGGACCCGCTGCTATAGTGGCCGAACGCGTACAACGAAGCCACACGTCAAGCCAACGTCGCGGGGGCCGGTCGTGCAGCAACCGAGCGAAAAAATTTGGATGGACGGATCGTTCGTGCCCTGGGCGGATGCGTCGGTTCACGTCTTGACCCACTCGCTTCATTACGGGTTGGCGGCCTTCGAGGGCATCCGTTGTTACAAGGGACGGCAAGGCTCGGCGATCTTCCGTCTGCAGGAACATGTGGATCGGCTCTACGAGTCGGCTCATATCTCGATGATGAAGATTCCCTACGACAGGAAGCAGGTGCTCGACGCGATCGTGGAGACGGTGCGGGTCAACCGGCTCGACGCCTGTTATATCCGCCCCCTGGTCTTCATCGGCTACGGAGCGATGGGGGTCTATCCCGGCGACAACCCCATCCGCGTGGCGATCGCCGCCTGGCGCTGGGGGTCGTATCTGGGGGACGAGGCGCTGGTCAAGGGCATCAGGGCCAAGGTGTCCTCGTTCACGCGCCATCACGTCAACGTGACCATGACCAGGGCGAAGGTGTCGGGCTACTACGTCAACTCCATCCTGGCCAAGCAGGAGGCCAAGGCGGACGGGTACGACGAAGCGATTCTGCTCGATCCCGACGGGTATGTGGCGGAAGGCACGGGCGAGAACATCTTTCAGGTCCGCAACGGCGTGCTGAAAACGACGCCGCTCACCTCGATCCTGGAGGGCGTGACGCGCAACTCGATCATGCAGTTGGCCAGGGAGCGGAATATCCCCGTGGTCGAGGAACGCTTCACCCGGGACGCCATGTACGTGGCCGATGAGATTTTCCTGACCGGCACGGCGGCCGAAGTGACGCCGGTCCGCGAAATAGACGGGCGCCGGATCGGAACCGGCGCGCCGGGCCCCATCACCAAAGATCTGCAGAAAACTTTCTTCGAGATCGTCCGCGGCGAAGAAACAGCCCACGCTTCCTGGCGGACGCCGGTCTAGACAGCTCTCAGTCTTCAGCAATCGCTCTCAGCAACCAGAAACGAGGGATTGGACGGAGTCCAATCCCTTGAACTTGTTTGCGGCTGTCTGCTGAAAGCTGAAGGCTTCTTTACGGCGCGGTCGGAGCAGCGGGAGCGGCTTCGCCGCCGGCCGGAGCCTGCGTCGAGTCCTTGGGTTTGGCGTCCTGTGCGGGGGCGGACGAAGACGTCGCCTTCTTATTGAGGTCGATGACGGTGGAGGAGAACGTCCGTTCCTTCGACAGCACGGCGAGGCTGAGCGAGGTGAGCATAAAGATGACTGCGGCGGCGACCGTGACCTTGCTGAGGAACGTCCCCGGTCCGCGGCTGCCGAACACCGTCTGACTCGACCCTCCGAACGCGGCCCCGATCTCGGCCCCTTTCCCCGCTTGCAGCAGGATGGCGCCGATCATGAGGAAACAGACGATGACATGAAGGATCACAGCCAGCGTATACATGAGCGCTCCTCTTTCCGCCGTCGCATCAGTTCTGCCCTTGCCGGGCCTGCGCGAATTCGATGATTGTAGCAAACGACTGAGGGTCCAGACAAGCCCCTCCTACCAACGCTCCGTCGATATCCGGCGCGGCCAGGAACTGGCCGGCATTTTCCGGCGTCACGCTGCCGCCATAGAGAATGCGGACCGGCTCGGCGTCCCGAGGCGACCATCGGTCGGCCATGACCTTGCGCAGCGTGCGATGGACCGCCGTGGCCTGCTCGGCGGATGCGGCCCGCCCCGTGCCGATCGCCCAGACCGGCTCGTAGGCGATGGCGACGGCGGCCAGGCTTTCGCCGGGAACGTGCTCCAGCCCCGCGAGGAGCTGGCGGGTCACGATGCCGTCGGTCCGGCCCTCTTCCCGTTCCGTCAGCGTCTCGCCGATGCAGAGGATCGGGCGCAACCCGTGCCGTAGCGCGGCCAGGACTTTCTTGTTGATTCCCCCGTCCTGCTCGCCGAAGACGCGCCGGCGCTCGGAATGGCCCAGGATCACGTAACGGCAGCCCAGCTCTTTCAGCATCGGCGCCGAGACTTCGCCGGTGAAAGGGCCCTTGTCCTCCCAGAACAGGTTTTGCGCGCCCAGCGCGAAAGGGAAGGCGGGGAGCTCGGCCTGCGCCGCGGCATGGAGGGCCGTAAAGGGCGGAGCCAGCACGACTTCCACGTCGTCGGTCGCCCTGGCCAGCGCGGACAAACGGTACACGAAAGCCGCCGCTTCGGAGGCGGTCTTGTGCAGCTTCCAGTTGCCCACGATCAGGCGTTTGCGCACGATCTCCTCGCGGAAGGGCGGCGGGTCTGTCGGAGGCCCGAGCGGCGGGCTAGTCGGCACGCTCCGGCAACGCGGTGAGGCCCGGCAACTCCTTGCCTTCCAGCAATTGCAGCGCCGCGCCGCCGCCGGTGGAGATGAACGACATGCTCTCGGACTCGCCGGCCCGGTGGACCGCCAGGGCCGTGTCGCCGCCGCCCACGATGGTCAGCGCGTAGGCGTTGGCCACGGCGTGCGCCATCGACAGGGTGCCGCGGGCGAAGGCATCGGTCTCGAACATGCCCATGGGGCCGTTCCACAAGATGGTCTTCGCATTCTGCACCGCTTCGCTGAACAGTTTGACCGAGGCCGGGCCGATGTCCAGCCCAACCCAGCCCTTGGGGATCTCCTGCACGGGCACCAGCTTGGTCTCGGCCCCCGGCTCCAAACTGGCCGCCACGACGCAGTCTACGGGCAGGTAGAACTTGACGCCCTGCGAGAAGGCATGTTCCTGCACGCCGCGGGCGAAGTCCAGCATGTCGTTCTCGACCAGCGAGTTGCCGATCTCGTAGCCCATGGCCTTGATGAAGGTGAAGGCCATGCCGCCGCCGATAATGACCTTGTCCACGCGCTTGCCGAGGTTTTCGATGACGCCGATCTTGCCGGACACTTTGGCCCCGCCCAGGATCGCCACGAAGGGGCGCATCGGGTTGGCCACCGCGCCTTCCAGATACTCGATCTCTTTCTTCAGCAGGTACCCGGCGCCCGACTCCTTGATGAACTTCGTGATGCCGACCGTCGAGGCATGGGCGCGGTGGGCGGCGCCGAAGGCGTCGTTGATAAACACATCGCCCAGCGACGCCAGGGCTTTGGAGAAGGCCTCGTCGTTCTTTTCCTCGCCCGGATGGAAGCGCAGGTTCTCCAGCAGGAGGACGTCGCCCGGCTTCATCTTGGCGACCATCCGCTCGACTTCCGGGCCGATGCAATCCGGGGCGAAGAGCACGTCCTTGCCGAGCAGCCGCTGGAGCCGCTTCACCACCGGAGCCAGGCTGTAGCGGGGGTCCGGTTTGCCTTTGGGGCGGCCCAGGTGCGAGCAGAGGATCACCTTGGCGCCTTCGTCCACGGCGCGGTTGATCGTGGGCAGGGTGGAGCGGATGCGCGTGTCGTCGGTGATCTGGTGCGAGTCGTCGAGCGGGACGTTGAAGTCGGCCCGAATGATCACCCGCTTGTTGTACAGAGTCAGGTCTTCGATCGTTTGTTTGTGCAAGTTCATGGCGTGCGTTGTATCCTTGCGGTGGGCCTCAGCCCTTCGCAGCCACGAATTTGATGAGATCTCTGACGCGGCAGGAATAGGCCCACTCGTTGTCGTACCAGGCGATCACCTTCACCATGCGGTGGTCCATGATGGTGGTCAAGGGCGCATCGAAGGTCGCCGAGTGAGAATCGCCGTTCTGGTCCGTGGATACGATCGGAGCCTCGGAATATTTCAAGATGCCCTTCAACGGACCTCCCGCCGCCGTCCGGAACGCGGCGTTCACCGAGGCCGGGTCGCAGTCCTTTTCCGTTTCCACGGTCAAATCCACGACCGACACGTTGGGCGTGGGGACGCGGATTGCCATGCCGTCCAGCTTGCCCTTGAGTTGTGGCAGGACCAGATGCAGCGCCTTGGCCGCGCCGGTGCTGGTCGGGATCATCGAGAGCGCCGCGGCCCGCGAGCGCCGCAGGTCCTTGTGCGGCAGGTCCAGGAGCTGCTGGTCGTTGGTATAGGAATGGATCGTGGTCATGATCCCGTGCTTGATACCGAAGTTCTCCAGCAGCACTTTCGCCACCGGCGCCAGACAGTTGGTCGTGCAGGAGGCGTTCGAGATGACGTGGTGCTTGGCCGGATCATAGGTCTGCTCGTTGACTCCCAACACCAGGGTCACGTCCGCGTCCGAGGCGGGCGCCGAGATGATCACCCGCTTGGCGCCGGCGGACAGGTGCTTGCCCGCGCCCTCGCGATCCGTAAAGCGACCGGTGGACTCCACGACCAGGTCCACGTTTAAGGCTTTCCAGGGGAGTTCCTTCGGGTCCTTGACTGCCAGAATCTTGATCGGCTTCCCGTTCACCACGAGTTCGCCGTCGTTGGCCTGGACATCCGCGTCCAGCGTGCCGTGCACCGAATCGTATTTGAGCAGGTAGGCGAGGGTCTTGGCGTCCGTCAGGTCGTTGATCGCGACAAACTCTAATTGCGGGTCGCCCAGCGAGGCGCGGAAGACGTTCCGCCCGATCCGTCCGAACCCGTTGATTCCAATGCGAATAGCCATGGTCTGTTCCAATCTCCCTGAAAGAAAAATGCCGGCCGAATTACGACCGGCAGGAGGGGTGAATGTTACTCAGGCGGGGAAACGTTGTCAAGGAGATTGA
>JAGWTI010000038.1 GCA_028876065.1 Nitrospirota bacterium | reverse complement strand
CTGTTGGCCGCACGACCAGCAGACCGTCCCTGATCGTCGCCAACACCGCCGTCACGCGCGGATCTGCCGCCACCGTCCGATTGAGTTCCTGAAGCACCGCCGTCCGTTCGTCCGGCGGAGGCTGGATCAGCACGTCGCCGTCCCAGAGCACGTTGTCGATCAAGATGACGCCCGCCGGAGACACCAACTCCATGGCCCGCCGGTAATAGTTGAGATAGTTCAGCTTGTCCGCGTCGATAAAGATCAGGTCGAAGGGGCCGGCCAGTTCGCGCAAGGTCTCCAGCGCCGGGCCCATCTTGATTTCGATCTTGCGGCCATGGGGGCTTTTCGCAAAGTACCGCCTGGCCAATGATGCCGGCCCCGGCTCGATCTCGCAGGTGACGAGACGGCCAGCTTCCGGCAGGGCCTCGGCCATCGCGAGCGCGCTATAGCCGGTAAACATGCCGAGTTCCAGCACCAACTTGGCTTGCACGAGCCGCACCATCATTTTCAGGAAGGCGCCCTCCAGAGGCCCCACGACCATGTGGGGGAATTCCATCGTCCTGTAGGTCTCCTCGCGCAACGCCCGGCACAGGTCCGACTCGGGAGTCGAGTGGGCTTCCGCATAGGCTTCGATGTCCGGATTCACCAACCCCTTCATGTTTTGCCCCCATGAAGATTGAAAAGGCCCTGGTCCGTTGCGTAGACTGGCCGCCTATCATAGCATTCCTGCCCATTCACGATGGAGGATATCGCGTGCGAACATTGGAGACCTTGCAACCCCTCCTGGCTCACCTGCGTGAGGTCCAGCATCTGAACAGCGCCGCGGCGCTCCTGTCCTGGGACCAGGAAACCTACATGCCGTCCGGCGGCGGCCAAGCCCGGGCCGACCAGTTGGCCACGTTGCAAGGGTTGGCGCACGACAAGCTGGTCTCACCCGAGGTCGAAGCCCTCCTCAGCCAATGGGTCGACCCGGCGACCGGCCAAGCCGGTGACCAGCCGGGCGACGCCTGGGATGAATCTTCCCGTTCGCTGCTGCGCGAGGCTTGGCGCGATTTCAGCCGCGCCAAGAAACTCCCCTCCGATTTCGTCAAGCGGCTGGGACGGGAATGTTCGCTCGCCCAGCAAGTCTGGGCCGAGGCCAGGGCGCAGAATGCCTTCCGGCGGTTCCTGCCGAACCTCCGCACGATCGTCGCGCTCAAGCTGGAAGAGACCCAGTATCTGGGCTACCGAGACTCGCCCTATGACGCATTGTTGGACCACTACGAGCCGGGCGCCACCGTGGCCACACTGACTCCGCTCTTTGCGACCGTGAAAGCCAGGCTGGTTCCGCTGCTCAACCGGGTGATGGCCAGCCGCGTCACCGTCGACGATGCCTTGCTCTTCCAGGCCTACGACCCAACCCGTCAGGTGGAGTTCGGCAAGCTGGTGCTGACCGCGATGGGCTACGACTTCGACCGGGGCCGCCTGGACCTGTCGGCCCATCCCTTCACCACCTCCTTCCACCCCACCGACGTGCGCGTGACCACGCGCGTCTACGAAAAGGAGTTTTCTTCCTGCCTGTTCAGCTGCATCCATGAAGGCGGACACGGCCTCTACGACCAGGGCCTGGACCAGGAGCGCTACGGAACCCCATTGGGCGAGGCCCTCTCCCTCGGCATCCACGAGAGCCAGTCCCGGCTCTGGGAGAATTGCGTGGGCCGTTCCCGTCCTTTCTGGCGCTGCTTTTATCCGTTGCTGCAGCAACTGTTCCCCGACCAGTTGCAGGCCGTGGAATTGGATCGGTTCTATGCGGCCATCAACCGTGTGAAACCCTCGCTCATCCGGGTGGAAGCCGACGAGCTGACCTACAATCTCCACATCATGCTGCGGTTCGAGATCGAGCGGGACGTGATCGAGGGCCGGATTGCCGTGGAGGATTTGCCCGCCGTGTGGAACGAGAAGATGCGGGACTACCTGGGTCTCATCCCGCCGACGGACGCCGAAGGGGTCCTGCAGGACGTCCATTGGTCGTTCGGTGCGTTCGGATATTTCCCGACCTACACCTTGGGCAATCTGTATGCAATCCAGCTCTACGAGCAGGCGCGGCGAGACATTCAGGGCTTGGAAGAAGAGATCGCGGCGGGTCGCCTCACCGTGCTGAAGCAATGGCTCAACCAGAAAGTGCACCGGTGGGGCCGCACCTTCACCGCCGACCACCTGATCCGGCGCGTGACCGGAAGCCCTCTGAACCCCGATCCATTCCTGTCATATCTCGAAGAGAAGTACGGCCGGCTGTACGGGTTGCCCGCCACGCCACAACCTCAGCTACGCTAATATCCAAGGGCGGCGTTGAGCTTAGCCAGCACCGGCGGCGGGAGCGTAAACTCGCTCTTGACCTCGATGCGGGATGGCACCAACAGCGTCGTGTGGAAGGAAATATCCCGGATCGCCAGCTTGAACTCGGGCTGCTCCGGCACGGAAATTTCGACGGCCTCCACCGATTGGGTGATCGCGCCGCTGTCTTTCGGCGCGTAGGTGCCCGCCACGGCGTCGATGATTTCGATGACCCGCTCGTTCGTCTCCACCCCGGCCACCGCCTCTTTCAGGATTTGGAGGACCGGCTCCGCACGATCGGCCAAGCTGAAATTTTCAATCCGCTCCTTGCGGCGGAGCGAGAGCAGATCGTTGTCCAGGTCCTTGCTGAACGCGCCGTAGGCATAACGAAAAAACTCGAAGTGCAGGCCTCTGAACCCCTTGCCGAACAGTTGCAGCTCGCAGAGAAACGCGAGTTGCTGGAGCTTCACATCGCTCATCAACCCATGCGGCTCGGCCAGGTGCAGCAGATAGACCAGCAGCGTCCGGTCAATGGTCATCTGATGGGCCTGTCGCATCTCCCCTCTCGTTGACTGCCGTTCCGCAGGCCGCAGGAATACCCGCCAGCATCCGGTCGTTACGCGATTCGTGCCACTATAATCCGCCGATCGCAAGCCCGTCAACGCAATCGGGCACGGCGCGACGCATCCATCGGAAGCCGGCCTCGCGCATGGCTGTCCAGAAAAACTCCTGCTTGACCCGTTGGCCGGTTTAGTTTTTAATAATCAATTATCAATTCCTGACGACTATGCACAAAGATCACAAAGAGACCTTGCTGCTGCGGGATCACCTGGCCAAGCACCAACTGAAATTGACCCGCCAGCGCGAGCACATTCTCTCCGTGTTCCTCAAGATGGAACACATCACGGCGGAACAAATGTACCGGATGCTGGCCAAGAAGGACCCGCATATCGGCCTGGCGACCATCTACCGGACCTTGAATCTGTTTTGCGAGGCAGGCCTGGCGCAGGCGCGCCATTTCGGCACGCAGACGCAGTACGACAATATCTCGCACAAGGGGCACCACGACCACCTGATCTGCACGGACTGCGGCAAGATCGTCGAGTTCGAGAACTGCGACATCGAACGGCTGCAAGAAGAAGTCGCCCGCCACAATGGATTCACCATCAAGACCCACAAATTGGAATTGTACGGCCTCTGCGCTGCCTGCCGCCATTGACGGGGGCGCGTTTTTTTGTTAGCGTATTGAGATGGTGAATCAATTTCACTCTATTGCCTTGGAGTACCGATGAAGTCACGCCCATCACCGCGTCACGATCGCCCGTGTCTTCAGCCGGGATTGCGCCGGCCTCTGGTACTGTTGAGCTTGTGCCTCAGCCTCGTGCTTGGGGGATTCCCTGGCCTCGTCCGGGAAGGCGCCGCCGCCGACAAGCTGATCGTCTACTCGGGGCGGGCCGAGAAACTCATCAAGCCGGTCCTGGATGCCTTCCAGGCCAAGACCGGCGTCCAGGTGGAACTGCTCTCTTCGGGGACCACGGAGTTGGTCAACCGGCTGCAAGCCGAAGGGGGCCGGACTCCTGCGGACGTGTTGATTACCAACGATGCGGGCAGCTTGGAGCGGGCGCGGGAGCTGGGACTGCTCCAGCCTCTGCATCTGAAGGAAATCGACCAGGCGATTGCGCCCTCCTTCAGGGCCGCCGACGGCAGCTGGATCGGGTTGTCCGGGCGCTTCTGGACCCTGGTCTATAACACGAACCTGGTCAAGCCGGGAGAGGTGCAATCGGTCCTGGACCTGGCGGAACCCCGCTGGAAAGGCAAAATCGCCATCCCCAACGCGGGCAGCGAGTACTTGCAAGCCGGGGTGTCGGTGATCAAGGTGGCCCAGGGCGATGAGCGGACTCGGAAATTCCTGCTCGGGCTCAAAAGCAACGCCGGGACGTTCGTCTACGGCAAAAGTTCCCAGATCGTGGACGCCCTCGCAAAAGGCGAGGTGGCCCTGGGACTGGTAAACCACTATTACCTCTACCGGTACCTGGCCGACCATCCCGGCGCTCCCATCGCCATCCACATGCTGGACCAACAGGACAACGGCATGGGCGCGATCATGAACGTCGCCGGAGCAGGGGTCGTCAAGCACAGCCGCCATCCGGACTCGGCTAAACGACTGATGGAGTTCCTGGTGTCACGCGACGGCCAAAAATTGTTCGCGGACCTGAACAAAGAATATCCGCTCCATCCGGACGTGCCCGCCGATCCGGCCCTCCCCAAGCGGGAAACCATCCGCACCGCTGCCGTGCCACTGGCCCGTCTGGCCGAATTGCGCGAGCCGGCCATGGCGATGATCGAACAAGCCGGTCTCCGCTGACCTGCATGGCCACCACAGTCCGCCATGCCCTTCCCGCCTCCCTCTCGATGTTTGCGTTCACGGTGGCGGGGCTGGCGGGCCTCCCTTTGGCGTTCGTTGCCTACATGGCCCTCACAGCCGGGACACCGGTCTGGAGCCGCTTGTGGCAGACCAGAATTCCCGAGTTGCTGCTCAACACGGGAGCCCTGGCCTTGAGCGTCTCGGCCGGCACCCTGTTGCTGGGCGTCTCCCTGGCCTGGCTGGTGGTTCGTTACGACTTTCCTGCCAGGCGGTTCTGGGAATGGACCCTGGTGCTGCCCCTGGCCATGCCGACCTACGTGCTGGCCTACGTCTACACGTACCTGCTCGGGATCGGGGGACCCATCGAGCAAATCTGGCAAACCTGGGCCGGCCCCGACGCCAGGATCTTTCCCCCCCACAGCCTCTCCGGCGCCACGCTGGTCATGACGCTGGATACCTTTCCCTTCGTGTACCTGTTGAGCCGGACGGCCCTCATGAACTTCAACGTCTCGTTCGAGGAGGTCGCGCAAGCTTGCGGCGCCTCCCGCCTGCGGACGTGGTTTTGCGTCACCCTGCCATTGATGCGCCCGGCCATCGTGGCCGGCTTGTCGTTGGTGGTGTTGTACGTGGTCTCCGACTTCGGAGCCGTGTCGCTCCTCCGCTTCCAAACCTTCACCTATGCCGTGTACCAACAGGTGAGCGGGCGCTACGATCACGCCGCCGCCGCCGCGTTGAGCCTGCTCCTGGTCCTGCTCGCCTTGCTCTTTCTGGTTGCCGAACGGTGGTTCCGCCAGCGAAGCCGGTTCTACCAGACGACCGGCCGCTATCGCGCGCCGGCCCGCAAAGCGCTGCCTCCGTTAGGCGCCTGGCTCGCGACGACTTACGCGGCCGCGGTGTTCGCCGCCTCGTTCGGCGTGCCGGCCTGGCTCCTTGCCAAGTGGAGCCTGGCGGCGCTGGCGGAGGGGGCGCTGGATGCCAGATTCCTGGGCTTCATCACCAACAGCCTGCTGCTCTCCGGCTCGGCCGCCACGTTGGCGATTGCCATCGGAACCCCTCTGGCCTACGTGGCGACCCGACGGCCGTCGACACTCCACGTCCTCTGTTCCCAAGCGGTCTACGCCGGCTACGTCCTGCCCGGTCCGGTCGGCGCGCTGGCCTTGCTGGTCCTGATTTCTCACGTGGCTCCATTCTGGTACGGCACCATCCTGGTGCTGATCGCCGCCTACGTCCTGCACTTTCTCCCGACCGGCCTCCAGGCCATGGAACCGGCCTTGCAACAAGTCACGCCGAACCTGGAAGAAGCGGCCAGGAGCCTGGGCTACGGACCGGCCGGTACGCTTCGGTCGGTCACTTTGCCTCTCGTCCGCGGCGGGTTCATCGCCGCCTGGGTCTTGATGTTCCTGCAATGTATGAAGGAACTTCCGGCGACGCTGCTCCTTCGGCCGGTGGGCTATGATACTCTGGCCGTGCGGATCTGGCTGGAGGCCAGCGAAGAATACTATCAATTGGCCGCCCCCTCGGCGCTCCTGATCGTGGCCGTGACCATCCCGGCGATTCTGCTGTTGGTCTCAAAGGATTGGCGCGCGGCCTGATGAGGAGCAGCCGTTCACCCGTGCGCATCCCAAGGATCCCTTGATGTCACTCGGCCAACGCCAGCGCCACGACGCGATCTCGGGAAATCCGCTGCCGGACCCGCCTCCGGGCCCGACGGTGCTGGAACTGCGCCACGTCACCTGCGCGTATGAACAGGGCCGGCCGGCGATCTGCGATATCTCCCTGGCCATACGCGAAGGGGAAATCCTCTGCCTCCTCGGCCCGTCCGGATGCGGCAAGACCACCACCTTGCGGGTCATTGCCGGGTTCGAGCCGGTCACGGCGGGAGAGGTCTACTTGGAAGGCCGGCTCGTTTCTTCCCCTGACTCGCTCGTGGCCACCGAACGACGCCGCATCGGCATGGTCTTCCAGGACTACGCCTTGTTCCCCCACCTGCGCGTGCTGGACAATATCGCCTTCGGGCTCCACGCTCTCCCCAAGGACGAACGGCAGGCTCGCGTCTCCACCCTCCTGGCGCTGATCGGCTTGACCGGGTTGGAGCGGCGGTATCCCCATGAACTGTCCGGCGGGCAGCAGCAACGGGTGGCGCTCGCGCGGGCCCTGGCGCAGAAGCCGGCGGTCCTGCTGCTCGATGAACCGTTCAGCAACCTCGACCCGGACATGACCGGCAAGATGCGGGAGGAGCTCTACGACCTCCTGCTCCGGACCAAGACGACGGCCATCCTGGTTACCCACGACCACGAAGAGGCCTTCGCCATGGCCGACCGGGTCGCCGTCCTGCGCGACGGACGCCTGGAGCAGTTCGACTCGCCGGAGGCCATCTATCACACCCCCGCCAGCCCGTTCGTGGCGGACTTCGTCGGCCAGGCCGACTTCGTCCCGGGCCTGATCGAGAACGGCACGGTCGCCACCGAGATCGGCTCCTTCCCGAACCAGAAGGGATTCGCCGCCGGCACCAAAGTGGTGGTCATGATCCGGCCGGACGACGTGCACATCGCGCCCAGCGCGCAAGGCACGGCCCGCGTGACGGCCCGGCAGTTCCGGGGCTCGGAAAACCTCTACACCCTCCAGTTGCCTTCGGGCGATATCTTGCACAGCAGCGAGACCTCGACCAGTATTTATCCCATCGGCACGCTGGTGAACGTGCACGTGCTGGCCACCCATACCGTCCTGTTCGAACAGGGCCGCCCGACCTCCGCGTAGAACGCGCGAGCTCCCGCTCGAGACTACATAGACTCATTTGCGGGACTTATGATAGCTTAACAAGCCTTGGAGTACTGTGATGGACGCACTTAAAGAAGCGGTGGATTACGGAGTCATCGGGCTGCTGCTGGCGCTCAGCCTCTGGGCCGTCGCCGTCGCCGTGGAGCGCTGGCTCTTCTATCGCCGCATCGATCCGGCCCAATATCCGAACCTCCAGGTCTTCGAGTTGGCGCTGACGAACCGTCTGGTCATCATCGGCACGGTGGCGGCCAATGCGCCGTACATCGGCCTGTTGGGCACGGTCTTGGGCATTATGTTGACGTTTCACACGATGGGCACCTCCGGCACCATGGCGGTCAGCACGATCATGATCGGCCTCAGCCTGGCGCTGAAAGCCACCGCCGCCGGCCTGCTCGTCGCCATCCCCTGCGTGGTCATGAACAACGTCCTGCGCCGCCGGATCACCGAACTGGTCACCCAATATAAGGTGCGCCATGGATCGTGAACTGGACCAGATCAACGTCATCCCGCTCGTGGACGTCATGCTGGTGTTGTTGGTGATCGTGCTCACCACCGCGACCTTCATCACGACCGGCCAGATCCCCGTCGACTTGGCCAAAGCCAAGGAAGCGGGAGACCGCCAGGATGTCCCGCTGGTCGTGACCTTGACCGCGGACGGTCACCTGTACATGAACGACCGGCCTCTCGCGCAGGACGAACTCAAGGCCGCGTTACTCCCGCACCCGCGCGAATCCTTGGTCGTCGTCCGCGCCGACCGCGTCACCTTGCTGGAACGGTTCGTCGCGCTGGTGGACGAGATCCGTGGGATGGGGTTTCAACAAGTCAGCCTGGAGGTCGTCCGTTCGTGAGCGTCGTTCCGTGGTCCCGGCCAGGCGAAGCCCAGGACCTTGCACAGAGCTGGACCATCAGCCTCCTCCTCCACGGACTCGCCATCGGCGGGTCCGTCCTGTTGCTCTCGGACTTGCACCTGGCACCGCAGCCGGAACCGTTCCGATGGGTGGTGTCCAGGATCGAACCGCAGGCGCCGGCTGAATCGCCGATCTCCGCCCAACTGTCCCAGCCCCAACCCACGATGCAGAGCGTCCAGTCCCGGCCGACTGAACCGCCGCCGTCGTTACCGCCGGCCGCACGCCAGGACATGCGCGAGGACAAGCCGGTCGAGTCGCCTCCTGTGCCGCCTCGCACCGTCCAGCCGTTGGAGACGCCTCCCCGTCAGGAAGCGGCGCCGACCGAGTCGGGAGCCTTGCCTCCGGTGATGCCGACGGTTGCCCCTGTTTCCTCCAGCGCCATCGCGACATCCGCCCGGACCGTGACCGACGCCCAGCATAACCATGAGAGTCTCCCCCTCCCGCCCAAGGGCGAGCCGACGGAATCCGTCAAGCCCGTCGCCTCGGAACCAACGGTTCGGCAAGAGGGTCCCGTGGTCGCATCGCTTGGGCCTGCCCTCCAGACAGAGTCTTCCACCCAACCAGGCCCAGCCGTCCAGGCTCACGCCGATTACGGGTGGCTGGGCCAGATGCTTCGGACCCGGGTCGAGCAGCTCAAGCACTATCCGCACATCGCCCGCGCAAATCGCTGGGAAGGCCGGGTCGTGCTGCGAGCCGTTATCGGGGAGGCAGGACAGTTGGTGGATTTGACGGTCGTGGAGAGTTCAGGCCACTCGGTCCTGGATGACGCGGCCTTGGAGATCTTGAAGAACGCCGCCCCTCTGACTTTGCCGCAGCCCCTGGGCCGTTCCCAGGTGGCCGTGCGAGTTCCGATCAGCTACCGTCTCCGTTAGAGCGCGGCCTCCTGAATCACGGTGCAGCTGGCTCCAATTGTAGCCGGCCCTTGAGGCCGGACGACACCAGGACTCGGCCCTCGCTGTCCACGATGACCCCTTCCACTCCGGGCAGCCGCTCGATCAGGGCCATCCCCGCTTCCGGTCCCATCACGAAAATACCCGTGTCCAACCCGTCGGCCATGGCGCCTTCCGTCGCCACGATCGTCACGCTTTGGCAGCCGCGAGCCGGCCGCAACGTCGCGGGGTCGAGAATATGGTGATACCGGGTCCCTTCCCGCTCGAAAAATCGTTCGTAGTCCCCTGCCGTCGAGATAGCCTCGTCCTGAAGCGTCAGCCGTGCCAGCAGCGCCCCTTCCTTGCGGGGATGCTGGATGCCGAAGGCAAAGGGCCGCCCACCCGGCATCCGGCCGAACGTCTTGATGTCCCCGGACAGGGCCACCACTCCGGCCGTCGCCCCCGCCTGTTGCATCGCCGTGACGGCTCGGTCCGCGGCGAATCCTTTTCCGATTCCGCCGACGTCGATGCGCATACCGGATCGGGCGAGAAAGACCGTTCTGGCTTGTTCATCCAGCGACACCTGGGTCAGGTCGGTCAACGGTCGAACCGTTTCCAATTCCCTATCGGACGGGACCCTCTGCCGCTCGGCGACACTCCAGGCTTCCACGACCGGTCCGATCGCAATGTTGAATCCTCCGTCCGTCAACCGGGCCATGTCGAGAGACCGTTGCACGATCAGCAAGGTGTCCGGACTGACGGCCACCGGCTCCCGCCCGGCCGCAGCGTTGACTCGCGACAGCTCGCTCGTGGCGATCCAGGTGCTGAGGAGGTCCTCCAGCCGCCGGATTTCTTGAAAGCCGGCCGTGGCCGAGGCCTGGGCCTGGGCTTCCGATGACGCAACGGCGGTAATCCGCACCAGCGTCCCCATCAGCATCTGGGTCCGGGTGACCGTCGCCGGAGCCGAAGCCTGGGGCATCGACTGGCACGCGCCGAGCAAGAGCGTCACGAGCAGGCACAGCGCCACCAGCCCGGACACCAGGGCACAACCATAGTCATATTGCTGAAACGGTCTGTGACTCTTCACCAATGTCGCCTGAAATATGGGACAACTCGTGGGTAGGGCATGACTTCGTATAAGGCCGTTTCGCTCGTGGCAGGGAGCGGCAAAAGGGTCGTCACGGCTTGTCCGGCTAAGTCTTCATGGTCCGCAACCAGACGCTGCACGGCTTCGGCTTGGTCTTCCTGGTCATGGACTACGGAGACCAAGATCCGGCGGTCGTTGCGCGGCTGCTCCACGCCGATTCTCCAGGTGCCCAGATAGGCCGCGCGTTCCTGGCCGACGTGAAAGGTCAGGGCCAGATCGGCAAGAGCCGTGAAGGGGCCTTCGTGAATTTGGACCCTGGTCACCTCATAGTCGCCGGCAGACAGTCGCAGGAGAAAGACTGTGTCGTTGGAGTTGACGTCAACCTTGGTTCTGTTTCCGGTGCCCTGGTTCAGGACCTCAAAAAACGACACCTTCGGCTCATAGGGGCGGCTGCTGGAAGCTGTAAGCACCGTCAGAATCCGACCAAAGACGACCGTTGTCCCGTTTCCAGCCTCGGACATCTCGGCAGGAACCGACGCGGCACAGGCCGCGAGTACGCCACCGAGAAGCGCTCCGCTCGCAAGCCACCGCATGATCCCAGGTCCGCCCATGCCTGACCTTACTGAAGTTTCAGGGCTTTTGCCAGAGACACTCCCAACTTCCCACGCGATCATTTTTCTCCGGCTTGGGCAGTGCCACAGGCATGCGAGTCCCACTGGCGCAGCACTTTTTGCCGGTCAAACGTCAGCCGGTATTCGAAGCAACTGGTTCGCCCCGCGCCGCCGGCATAGGAGGCGTAGGTCATGTGATAGGCCCAGAGTTCCCCGCCCCCCTCCAGCGGAGTTTTCACCGTCGGCTGGCCCAGCCTCTGCCGAACGTCCTCTTGCGTCGCCCGATCGGTGGCTGAAGACAGGAAATCCTCCAGCCAGGGCGTGCACGCAAGAAGGTGCAGTCCCAGCAGGATTGCCAGACTTAGTCCCCGCCCCCGTCGCATCGTTCTTCTGCCCCCTCTACGAAGCCTTCCGCTCTATATAGCAAATTCGGAGCGCCGGCGACATGGTTTTTACGCCACCGCCTTTCCCGCTTTACGGTCCTGCCAAGTCCTTGCAGAGGGTCTAAAAAAAGCTTGCAATTTGATTTTCTAAATGATAATAAATCTCACTATCGTTATCGTTGAGATCGGACGTTGTGGACATGCTGAGTCATTCTTGTGCCGTCAACGAGCTGCCCGCGCCCCCGCACGAGGCGCGCTGCGAGTGTGGGCAACTGATCGCCAAACTTCGCAAGGACGGCGTAGAGCTCAAGTGCAAGCGGTGCAAGCGCATCGTTCTGATCCCGTTTGAGTCCATCGAACGTTAGGCGACTCGAGGCGCGATGGCTCGCGCCAGAGGAAAATCAACAAGGAGGTCACCAGACTCATATCCCACTACCCTACGCATCATTAACGTGACAAGCCAGAGGACCTTCCGAGTCCAGAGCTAGGCCACCTTCTCTTTCAACTCTAAGGAGTATGTATGAAGACCAGGTCTACCATCTGGGCTCTGCTTCTCTGCCCGCTGCTGGTGTCGCCGGCTTGGGCGGACGATAAGGACCTCGAAGAACGACTCAAGAAGTTGGAGCAGCAAGTGCAAGAGTTCAAGGAACACGAAAAGCGGGAGCGAGGGCCGATGGAGCCCAAGGCAGCCGAGCCGTTCGCCGAACCAGGCGTGGGCCCTATGCCCGATGTCGCGAAGGACCTCCGTGCCAAGGAACAGGCCCCCCTGTCCTTCAGTTCTACCGGGTCCGGCCGGTTGGTCTATGCCAAACCCTTCGTCGCCGCGCCCAAGGCCATCGTCGGTGGCTACATGGACATCCAATACCGGAACCAGAGTAAAGTCCGGATCGACAACGGAGCCTCCGGCAATCCCGGCATCGGGCAATCTACCAGCTCTTTCGACCAGCAACGTTTCGTGCCCTTCATCTATGCGGACGTCACGGAACACGTGAAATTCGCATCGGAAGTTGAAATCGAGCACGGCATTCGCGAGCAAACAGGCAACAACGAAATCAGCCTCGAGTTTGCCACCATCGACTACCTGATCAACGAACAGCTTAACCTGCGGGCAGGCATCCTGCTCTTGCCGGTCGGCAAGTTCAACCTCTTGCATGACTCGCCGCTGAACGACCTGACGGACCGTCCCTTGGTCGCTCAATACATCATCCCGACCACCTTGTCGGAGACCGGGGCCGGCTTCTACGGCACGTTCTATCCGGGGCGGCTCTCCAAGGTGGACTACGAACTGTATGTGGTCACGGGCTCCAATGGATACAATGCAGCGGGCACCCCGCTTATCAACGAGAACAACGGACTCCAGAGCTCGCGTCAGCGGAAAACTTTCGCGGGCGACGGGCTGGACAACAACAACGGCAAGGGTATCGTCGGCCGCGTGGCCTACAGCCCCTTCCTCGGCGCGGAAGTGGCCGGGTCCGGGTACTACAGCAGCTATGACCCGCAAGGCAAACGCAGCCTGAGCATCTATGCCCTGGACTGGACCTTTCAGCGCGGCCCCTGGGAACTCATCGGCGAAGCGGCCTGGTCCTATATCTCCGGCAATTCTCAAAACCTGCCCGGCATGACACAGACCTTTTACACCGGAGCCGACGGCATTCCCCGCCTCCGGCCTCAGCGGATGAGCGGGATGTACGCGCAGGCGAACTATCACTTCATGCCCGAATTTTTAAGCAGACTGTCCCCGACCCGCTTCGGGCCTGGCTCGACGTTCACCGCCGTGCTGCGCTGGGACCAGATCAACACGAACTTGGATTACACCGCGGGCGCCGACCGGGATCAGCAACGGCTGACCTTCGGCCTGAACTACCGGCCGATCGAGGACGCCGTGTTCAAGGCCGAATATCAATTCAACATGCAGGATTACGACCCGGTCTTGGGCCGACGCGTAACCGGCAACAACACGTTGGTGCTGTCGGCCGCCACGTATTTCTAACGTCTGTGCGGGGGAGACGGACACCGCCTCCCCCGCCCAAGTTTCAATGGAGCACGCGTGCGCATGTATCGAATCTTCTTGTGGTTGCTCATCGTCAGTCTCTCATCCGGCTGCGCGATGTTGGGCGGCGTCCAGGAGAGTTATGTGGTCTGCCCGTACGACAAGGTCTGGGAAGCCTCGCTGGAAACCATGAAGACCGGGCTGATCGCCGTCCAGGACAAGAACAAGGGGACCATTGAAACCGCCTGGGTCGAAAACCCCGTCGTCGGACGGCCCTATGGAGCCTTCGGGCGCAACCTCGAGACGGACAAGGAACGGGCCCGGATGGTCGTGACCCTCACGCGCTTGAACGACGTCACATCCGTCGGTGTGAACGAAGTTCGGGAACACTGGGGGTTCCGCGGAGGGGCGCACCTGTTCCAATGGATTCCCGTCGAACCGTCGGAAGAAGCCGTGACCGACACCATGAAGCGGATCAACGCCAAACTGAAGGAGCGCGGATGTCTCCCGGCCTAATCACCAATGTTCGACTCTTCGTGCTGCTGGGTATTTTCGCCGTCGGCATCACTCCGGCCTGGGCCGAGCGCGTCTACGACAACGAGCTCAAACGATGGCTGACGCCGGAAGAAATGAACCATCAAGAGGAGTTCCTCGAGGAGGAACAGGCCCTCAAAACGATGTTTCCGAACTCCGAGCGGATCAGGAAGGAAGTCCTCCGCCTGAGTCCCGATCAGAAACGGCTGGTAGAGTCGATTATCGGCTGGAAGTTTCCGGAAGAAGCCTTCGAGGTCTATCTGGGCGAAACCGGCTCCACCGTGGACGGCTACGCAATGGTCCAGAACACGATCGGCAAGCACAAGCCCATGACCTATATGGTCGGTGTGGACAACAAGGGGCGGGTCATCAACGTCGAGCTCTTGGTGTTCCGGGAGTCGCGGGGGAGCGAGGTGGGCACCAAACGGTTCAACTACCAGTACGAAGGAAAAACGGTGCTCGATCCGATTCGAATCAACAAGGACATCATCAACATCAGCGGCGCCACCATGTCCGTGCGTTCCATGAGCGCGGGGGTCAAGCGGGTCGTCGTCCTCGTGGACGAGTTCTACCTGAAACCGCTGGGGCTCGGCAGCGACAAGGTGGCGGCACGCCGAAGCGCCAGAGGCTTCCTGGGGTCGTTGTTTGGGGATTAATGGGCAGGTGAGCGCACGTGCGTAACTTCAATGCGCGGTTTCGCCTGCGCGACACCGATCGGCACATTCGGTTGCTCTACACCCTGTTCCTGTTGCTCATGTTCGCGGGCTTTGCCTTCTCGTTTTTCTGGGCGCACAGCATGACCAGCTTGTCCCCTCAGGGTATCGCGGATCACTATCTGGGCTCCGACGAGACGTTCGGCGAGCCGATGTCGTTTCGCGAACTGGCGGAGGTCACCCACTTTCACCTCTTTACGATGCCGGTTGTTTTCATGATCCTGGTTCACGTCCTCTATCTGACCATGGCCAGCAATCTGGTCAAGGCCCTGACGACCTACGTTGCGTTCGGAGGGGTGATCCTGGACTTGGTTTCCCCGTGGCTCATCAGCTACGTGTCGCCCATATTCGTGTTGACGATGTTGACCGGCGACTTCCTGATGGTGATCAGCTTCCTGGTGATGATGGCAATCCCATTGTACGAAATGTGGGTGCTGAAACAGCCGTTGATGGCCGGAGGCGAGGACTGATCTGCTGACCCGAGTATCGCGATAGTCAGGCCCGAGACCTTGTGTCCAGAGCCCACAGCCGTCCGACGGTTGCGGGCTCTGTTGTTTTGTCGTCCCGAACAAAGAGGATAAAGATGTTGCATCCCTATCGCCCGTACCAGACGTTGCCGAACTGGACCGCTGAATTGCTCGCCGCGGTCTGCAGCGAGTGCCGGCCCACGGACGTGTTGTTGGCTCTCAGCCGGATCATCAGGCAACAGGACGGGGAGGTCCTGGCGCACGGTCAGCGGACCGGGCGGTACGCGACGGCCCTGGGGAGAGCCGCCGGCATGTCCGGCGAGGATTTGACCGACCTGGGCCACGCCGCCCTGCTGCACGACATCGGCACGCTCACGATCCCACGGACCATCCTGCACGCACGCAGGCCGCTCACGGTCGACGAATATGCCCTTGTCCAGTCCCACCCGCGAGCCGGCGCCGAGCTACTCGAACCGATCCCGTTCCTGAACGTGGCCGCCGTGTGGATTGCCCACCACCACGAGCGGTGGGACGGCACAGGTTACCCCTATGGAGTCAGAGGCCCATACATTCCTTTTGCCGCCCGCATCCTGTCTGTCGCCGATACCTTCGATGCCGTGACCTCTGGACGCTCCGGTCAGCAGACATTGGACGGCCCCTCCGCCCTCCGCCTGCTCCGACTTCTCGCCGGGTCGCAGCTCGACCCGGATCTGGTGGAGGTATTCGTGCGGCTCGATCCGCCTCTGGTCGCCTGTGAGGATCCCCCGACAGCGCACGCATAGCATCACATTGGCTGGAGCGGGTTGTGCCATCCGCTCCAGCGGGCGGGGCGCCTTCTTCCTCCAAGGCCCCCGCCCACCCTTTGGGGACCGAGTCGCATTGCATCCGGGGAATGAAAGGACAAGGGATGAGGACACACAACGACGACGAAGGCTCTGTCGCACATTCGGAGCCAGAGTTGCAGGCCGGATCCCCTTCTTCCGCCGGCCATTAAATGGGGAATCGACGCTGGCGGCACACCAGCGGCTGGAGGAAACAGAACGCGATGACGATCTTGAACTGCCCGCAATGCAGGCAACCATGCCTGATGTCTACGGGAGCTTTTTGGTCCTGCGCAGCCTGCGGCTTGGCCATCACGCAGGCAGCCCTGTCGGCGGAACGGTCCGACACCCGCATGCGGCCTCGACTGAAGCCCTCGCCACGTTGAGCAAGACAGAGCCGGCATTGCGCCATGCGTCGAGGAAGCCAGGCTCAGGAGGATAGGCGTCAGCTTTCCTTATGAATCTGCTCGCTGAGGTACTTCTCCGCGCCCACTTGCCGGATCGTCTCCAGTTGGGTTTCGATCCAATCGATATGCGCTTCCGAGTCCTTGAGCATATGCTCCAACAAATGTCTGGTCGTAAAGTCCCCCACCGTAGCACAGTGGGCGACCGCGTCGCGGAGCAAGGCGATATCCTCGACCTCCACGGCCAAGTCCAGCTTGAACTGTTCCGGCACGGTTTTGCCGATATGAATCGGCTCCAATCGGTGCATGTCCGGATGCCCTTCGAGATACAAAATATGCTTGATCAGCGCCTCCGCATGCCGCATCTCGCCGATGCTGCGTGAGCGGACCGCATGCTCCAGTCGTTCATAACCCCAGTGCTCACACAGCTCCGCATGGAGGAAGTACTGGTGAATGGCGGTGAGCTCGCAGGTCAAAATCTTGTTCAGAAAATCGAGTACCCCTTCTTTCGCCTTCATCCCCGGTTCCTTGTCTATTCCTGGTTCGGTGCGTCGGCAACGCCGCTAGCTGCCTGCTTTCTTGATCTGCTCGCTCAGATAGTTCTCCAAGCCGACTTGTTTGATGGTCTCCATCTGAGTCTCGATCCAGTCGATGTGCTCATCCACGTCTTTGGCCATATCCTCGAGCATGTGCCGGGTCGTATAGTCTCCGGCCTTGGTGCAATGGGCCACCCCGTCGCTCAGCAGCTTGAGCATCTCCTGCTCGGCCTTCAGATCCAGTTTGAACTGCTCCGGCACCGTTTCCCCCACGTGCACGGTGCCCAGCCGCTGCACGTTGGGCACTCCCTCGAGATAGAGAATATGCCCGATCAGCTCATCCGCATCCTTCATCTCGTCGATGCTCCGAGCGCGAACATGGTGATGGAGCCGCTCATAGCCCCAGTTTTCGCACATTTTGGCATGGACGAAATATTGGTTGATGGCGGTCAGGTCCGCCGTCAGCACTTTGTTCAACAGATCGACGACCCCTTCTTTTGCCTTCATACCCGGCCTCCTTTCTTCGCCTCGCGTGCGCGCCCTGACGGGCGTCTTCCGGGAGCGGACTTCGACCACCGCCTCCCGATGTGAAAGTATGGACTGCCGCGCCGACTGGCGTCAATAGGTATTGTACGTACAAACGACAATCATTATCAAATTCGATGAGAGGGGCTCTCAAAATCAACCGACTCCAACCGCCGGAAGCCCGTCCGTCACGCAACTGACGGAATGGCAGGGAACGAGGGAGGGCTTGGTCAGCTGGCTTCGCGATAGCCGCAGTCTTCGTTGCGGCACTGCACCGTGACGCCGGCCTGCTTGCTGGTTTTCTCGACGAGAAAGGGCGCCTGGCAGTTCGGACAAGGCTTGTTGATGGGGCGGTCCCAAATGGCGAACTCGCATTTGGGGTAGTTGGCGCAGGCATAGAACGTGCGGCCTTTTTTGCTCCGCTTCTGCGTCAAGTCGCCGCCGTCCTGGGGACATTTCACGCCGAGCGGAATGGGCTTGGTCGTCTTGCAGGCCGGGTAGGCGGAGCAAGCCATGAACCGGCCGAACCGGCCCGATTTAATCACCATCGACGAGCCGCACTTCTCGCATTTCTCATCCGTCGTCATGTCCTGCTTGGCCACGATCTTGATCGTGCCGTCCGGCAATTTCTCGAAGTTTTGCGTATTCCGGCAGGGCGGGTCCTCTTTATAGCCGGGACAGGCCAGAAACTTGCCGTTGCGGCCCCATTTAATTTCCATCATTCGGCCGCATTTCTCGCAGGCAATGTTCGTGGGCGGCTCCACCGTATCCTTGGGGCCGGGGATGTCCTTGGCCTTCTCCATGTCCTTGCTGAAGGGGCCGTAGAAGTCGCGCACCGCCTTGACCCAGGGCTTTTCCCCCTCTTCGACCTCGTCCAGTTCTTTTTCCATCAAGGAGGTGAAATCCTCGTTCAGGATATCGGGGAATCCTTTCACGAGGAAGCTGTTCACCGTCCGCCCGGTTTCGGTCGGCACCAGACGGCCCTCCAGCTTGTCGACGTACTTGCGTTCCTGAATCGTCGAGATGATGCTCGCATAGGTGGAGGGCCGCCCGATCCCCCGTTCTTCCAGTTCACGGATCAAAAGAGCTTCGTTGTACCGCGGCGGCGGTTGCGTGAAGTGTTGTTTCGGCAGCAGCCCCGGCACGGCCTGCCCTTCCTGCCCAACCAGACGCAGCGTTTCCCCTTCTTGCAGCACCGGCAGGCGCCGATCCGCTTCTTCTTCGCGTTCCTGATCGGCGGTCCGGCTTTGCGGCGCCGCCTCCGCATCGACCCCTTCCTGATACACCGCTTGGTGTCCGGGAAATTTGACGACCATCCCGTTGGCCCGGAACAGGTATTGGTCCCGGATCCCCTGGGGTACGCAATCCACCCGCGTCACTTCCAGAATGGCCGGCACCATCTGGGACGCGATGAATCGGTTCCAGATCAGCTTGTAGAGCATGTACTGATCCCGTTCCAGGAACTGCTTGAGGGACTCGGGGTCCCGATGTGCCGAGGTGGGGCGGATCGCTTCATGCGCCTCTTGCGCGGCTTTTTGGGTCTTGTAGACATTCGGGCTGGTCGGCAGATAGTCGTTGCCAAACCGTTCCCTGATGACCTGCCGGGCCTCTTCTGCCGCTTCGGCGGCAATGCGCGGCGAGTCGGTGCGCATATACGTGATGAGCCCCACCGGGCCTTCCTTCCCGATTTCGAGACCTTCATAGAGCTGTTGCGCCAGGGCCATGGTTCTTTTCGGGGTGAACCGGAGCTTGCGAGCCGCCTCCTGCTGGAGCCGGCTCGTGATGAAGGGCGCCACAGGATGGCGGCGCTTTTCCTTCCGCTCGATGGCCTGGACGACGAAGGGCTTGCCCTGCACCGCGGTCACGATGCCTTCCGCGTCGGCGGCGGACGAAATTACGGCCTCCTGACCGTTGACGCTGTGCAGCTTGGCCTCGAACGGAGGCGGGTTCGCCCCGGCCAGCGTGGCCGTAATGGACCAATATTCCTCCGAGCGGAAGGCCTCCCGCTCCGCTTCCCGATCGCAGATCAATTTCACGGCCACCGACTGGACGCGTCCCATACTGAGACCGCGCCGCACCTTGGTCCAGAGCAGTTGACTGCCTTGGTAGCCGACGATCCGGTCGAGGACCCGACGGGCCTGTTGGGCGTTCACCAGTTTCAAGTCGATCTGCCCCGGCGATTGCAGCGCGCGCTTGATGGCCGACTCCGTGATCTCGTTGAACAGGACCCGGAAGACCGCCGGGCCCTTGCCCTTGGACTTGCCTTGGATCTCCTCCGCAATATGCCAGGCGATGGCTTCCCCTTCGCGATCGGGGTCCGGCGCGAGGAACACCTTGTCCGACTCCAACGCCTTTTTCTTGATCTCGGCCAGGACCTTGGCTTTGCCTTTGATCGTCACGTACTGCGGCTCAAAGTCATGCTCGATATCCACCCCCAGCTTGCTGGTGGGCAGGTCTTTGACGTGGCCGATCGAGGCCATCACGGTATAGCCGCGTCCCAAGTACTTGGTGATCGTCTTGGCCTTAGCCGGCGACTCCACGATGATCAGCGATTTGGCCATTGCTCCTCTTCTCTCTCAGGCGATCCCCGGAAGCGGCGACCGGCACCCCTTCCGGCAGGGGCCGTGATATACCCGTTCCCTGAGTGGTTTGCAAGTGTTCCGATTATATCCTGATATAGGACTGGCCTGGCAATTGCCGCACCGATCCTTTCAATTCCATGGCCAGCAACAGGCCGGTCACGTCGGCGGCGGGCAGCGCCGCTCTGGCAATCACCGCATCAAGATGGGTCGGCTCCGCGGACAGGGCCGCATAGACTTTGGCCTCGTTCCCATCCAACGGCTGCCCCACGGCTTGGGCCGACGGAGCCGGAGCATGGGCCTGGATGCGCGCTCGGACCGAAGGCTCCAGCTGCGGCAACAGTTCCTCGATGACATCCATCGCCCCTTCAACGAGCTTGGCCCCTTGCTTGATCAGGCCGTTGGGACCCCGGCTGTTGTCGGCCTTGACGGACCCAGGAACCGCAAAGACCTCGCGCCCCTGTTCCCCGGCCAACCGTGCCGTAATCAACGACCCGCTCTGAACGGCCGCTTCCGTCACGACGACGCCGAGGCACATCCCGCTGATGATGCGGTTCCGGCGTGGGAAATGGTAACTATGGGGAAACGCCCCCACGGGCAATTCGGACACCACAGCCCCGCCCGCTTCGATACGCTCCCGTAAGGAGGCATGTTCGGGCGGATAGGTCCGGTCAATTCCGCAGCCCAACACGGCCACCGTCCGACCGTGCGCCGCCAACGCGCCACGATGCGCGGCCGCATCCACCCCCCGCGCAAGCCCGCTCACAACCGTGAAGCCGGCTCCGGCCAAATGGTGGCTCAACTCTTCCGTGATCGCCCTTCCCGCCGCGGTAACGTGCCGCGAGCCCACGATGGCCACGGCATGATGATCGCGCGCGTCCATCGTCCCGCTGACATAGAGCAGCGGCGGCGGGTCCGGAATCATGCGGAGGCGGGCCGGGTACTCGGGATCGAGACAGGTGACCACGCTGTACCGACGGCGATCGAGAATGTTCAGTTCCCGATCGATCCCGCGTTGGCTTTCACGATCGGGACCTCGGCCGATCGCCTCCGCCACCGAACGACGCACGCCGCCCGACTCCACGAGCGCTTCGACCGGAGCCCGGCAGGCTGCCTCTGCCGACCCGAAGGCCTGGACGAGCCGGCAGACGCCTGCGTCGCCCAGGCCGTCAATCGCTCGCAGCGCCAGCCAAGACCGGAGATCGGCCGGAACCGGCATGATCGCCTCCCAGCATCGCCGCTAGAACACCGCAATATCGTACTGCTCGAGATGCAGGCACGGATCCGGCTTCGCCACGATCTTGCCGTTGACCTGCCGCTCCAGCTCTTCGAGCCCCTGGCGCTCTTCTTCGAGCAGCAGATCGACGACCGCGGGATGGGCCCCGATGACGATGGTTTGCAACTCGGGCGACGTCCCGATGCGGCGGATCTCGCGGAAGACCTCGTAGACCACCGACGTGGGCGACTTGGTGTAGCCGCGTCCTTCGCAATAATGGCACGGTTCGGACATCGCCCGCAGCAAGTCTTCCCGGACGCGCTCCCGCGAAATCTCGATCAACCCGAGGTCGGAAATCCGGGAAATTCTGGTGCGGGCCTTGTCGCTGCCCATGGCCTCGACCAGCGCCTGATACACCTTGTCGCGGTTTTTTTCCCGCTCCATGTCGATGAAGTCGATGATGATGATTCCGCCGATCCCGCGCAGCTTGATCTGATAGGCGATTTCCTTCACCGCCTCCAAATTGTTCTTGAGGATCGTTTCTTCCTGGTCGCGCTTCCCGACGAATCGGCCCGTGTTGACGTCGATGACCGTCATCGCCTCCGTGTGGTCCACGACGATGTGGCCGCCCGACTTCAGCCACACCTTGCGGTTCATGGCCCGCGCGATCTCCATCTCGATCCCCAGATAGTCGAACAGGCTTTCTTCCTTGTCGTAATAGTGGATGCGGGAGGTCTGCTCCGGCATAAACCGGTGGACGAAATTTTTCACCGCGTCGTACTCGGACCGGGAGTCGATCAACAGGCGGTCCACCTTTTTGGTGAACAGGTCGCGGACCACCCGGAACGTCAACGTCAAGTCCGTGTGGAGCGCGCAGGGAGGCGGCAGCTGCTCCCGTTTCCGCAGCACGTCCTGCCAGAGCACATTTAAAAATTCCACGTCCGAACGCAGTTCCTCTTCTTTCACCCCTTCGCTGACCGTCCGCACGATGTAGCCGCTGCCGGGATGGCGGATGCGCTTCATGATTTCTTTCAGCCGCGCCCGCTCTTCGTCTTTCGGAATGCGCCGCGAGACGCCGATATGCTCCACGTTGGGCATGAACACCAGGTACCGTCCGGGCAACGACACGTAGGTGGTGACGCGCGGCCCCTTCGTCCCGATCGGCCCCTTGGAAATCTGGACCATGAGTTCCTGGCCCTCTTCCAACAGCTGCTCGATGGGCTTGGAGCCCTGGCGGCGGGGACGAGGCATCTCCGGCCCCTTGTCGTCCTCCTCGTTGTCGACGAGGGTGTCCCCCGGCTCCGCCTCGCCCGAGAGATCCGACACGTGCATGAAGGCCGCTTTTTCCAGGCCGATATCGATGAACGCGGCTTGCATGCCCGGCAAGACCTTGACCACCTTGCCTTTATAGATGTTGCCGACAAAATCCTTGTGCTTGGCCCGGTCGACATACAGCTCCGTCACGACCCGATTGTCCAGGACGGCGGCCCGTGTCTCTTCCCGGGTCACACTGATCGCGATTTCCAACGCCATAACTTCTCCTTCACAGTCGTAGGCACGCGTCGGCTCCGCAGCCCATACGCCACGGCGCACGGGCTGCAGCCCGATCGCGTGCCGGTGATTCATGATTCGTCAGGCCTTGGCCACAAGGGCTGACGACCAATTCGTTGCACGGTCAATAAAACAGGGTCAGGCGCCGTCGTTTGATATTCAGCAGCAACCCGAGCGCCGCCATCGTCGTCACGACCGCGCTGCCGCCATAACTCATGAGGGGCAAGGGAATCCCGACGATCGGCAGGAGGCCGGCGGTCATCCCGATATTCACCATCAGGCAGAACCCGAGCATCCCGACGATGCCGGCCGCCAACAGCGCCCCCAGCACGTCTTTCGCCTTCACCGCGATTTCCAACGACAGCATGAGCAGCCCGAGGAAGAGGGCCAGCACGAGCAGCGTGCCCAGAAAACCCCACTCTTCCGCGAACACCGCAAACACAAAGTCCGTGTGCCCTTCCGGCAGGAACTTGAGCTGACTCTGCGTCCCTCCATGCAGCCCCTTGCCCAGGAGTTCGCCGGAGCCGATGGCAATGCGGGACTGCAAGGCATGGTAACCCTTCCCCCCCGTGTCGTAGGCCGGGTCCAGGAAGGTCATGATCCGCTCGCGCTGGTAATCATGCAGAGCGCCCCACAGCAATTCCCAGGCAAAGGGGAACAGCATGACGGCGAACAACAACAGGATGCCCATGGCTTTGGACCGCATCCCCACCACCAGCAGCAGCACCGCATAAATCGCCAGAAAACTCAGCCCGCTCCCCAGATCCGGCTGCTTCAGAATCAACAGGAGGCCCGGCATCATCAAGAGTCCGGGCAAGACCACGCGCTGGATCCACCCCTCGCGCGGGGCATGGGCATAGTAGGTGGCCAGCACCAGGATCAACACCAGCTTCGCAAACTCGGACGGCTGAAACGCAAACGGGCCGATCGGAATCCACCGCTGCGCCCCGCGGCTCGTCTTCCCGGCCATCAGGACCACCGCGAGCAACAACAGGATGAGGCCGTAAAGTACATAGGACCAGCGGGCGATTTTGTGATAATCGACCGCGAGCATGGCGACAAAAGCGGCGCAGCCGACGAGAATCCAGAGCACCTGCTTGATGTACAGCGGCAAGCCCGTACCCGTCTGGGCGTACGTCACGCTGTAAATGGAGAGCACGCCGAGCACAAGGATGGCGGCCGTGACGGCCAGGAACTGCCAGTCGAAACGGTCCAGCTCGCGATTGTCCATCACACGGTCGATCATGGGGTGTCCCGCATGGCCAGTTCCATGCCTTCCGGTCTTTCCGCGCCGGGAGTTCCGGCGAGTTGGGGTTCGGCCCGCTCGTAGCGCACAAAGGCCTCGATGACCTGTTTGGCCAAGGGCGCGGCGGCAGACCCGCCGTGCCCCATATGTTCCACGAGCACCGCGACGGCGATGCGCGGCGCGTCGACCGGGGCATAGGACACGAACCAGGCATGGTCTCGAAACTTCTTCGGGATGTCATGCTCGGGTCCGGTCCGCAAGGCCGCCGTCTGAGCCGTTCCCGTCTTCCCCGCGATGCTGACCAGCGTCGATCGGGCTCGCGTCGCCGTCCCCCTGGTCACCACGCCGGCCAAGGCCTCCTTGATCAAGGCCATCGTCTCCGGTGCCACGGTCAGCCGGCCTTGCGGGACCGTCGGGACCTCGTGCAACAGGCCGCTGGCCCGCTCCATGACCGCCCGAACGATCCGAGGCCGGAACGACACGCCGTCGTTCGCCACGGTGGCCATCAAATGGGCCATCTGCATCGGCGTCACGGTCACGTAGCCCTGCCCGATCGCGGCTGAAATCGTCTCACCGGGGAGCCAGGGTTGGCCCTTCGCTTTTTCCTTCCACGCGGTGGACGGCACAATGCCGGTCCGTTCGGAGGGCAGCTCGACCCCAGTTTCCTGCCCGAGGCCGAACCGATCCGCAAAGTCGGCGATCATGTCGATGCCCATGCGTTGGCCCACCGTATAAAAAAATACGTCGCACGACTCCACCAACGCCTGGGTGACGTCCATAAATCCGTGGCCGCCCGCCTTCCAATCTTTGTACACCCGCTTGCCGAAGGGAAATCCGCCGACGCACCGAATCTTTGTCGACGGCACGATCGTGCGCGATTCCAAGGCAGCCGTCGCCATCACGATCTTGAAGGTGGACCCGGGCGGATACTGGCCCTGGGTCGCGCGGTTCGTCAGCGGATGGGTATCGTTCTGAACGATCGCCTCCCACTGCTTCGCCGTCAACTCGCGCGAGAGCATGTTCGGATCGAAAGTCGGCCGGCTCGCCAACGCCAGCACTTCTCCGTTGGTGGGATCCAAGGCCACAATGGCCCCGGCCTCCTCCCCCAGCAACTCTTCGGCCAGCCGCTGCAGCCGCAGATCGATGCTCAAATACAGGTCGTCCCCGGCCACCGGCTTGTCGACCGACACCGTCCGTTTTTCATGGCCCAGCGCATCGACTTCGATGACCTTTTGCCCCGCCCGTCCTCTGAGAAACCGGTCGTAAGCCTTTTCCACCCCGTATTGGCCCACGATACTGCCTTGGTGCAAATCCTCGGACTCGGTCTTCTCCAGCAGCTCCGCCGACACTTGCCCCACGTACCCGAGGACATGGGCCAGGCTCAATCCGCTCGGGTAATTACGCTGGGAGTCCGCCTGGATCATCACCCCGGGCAGATCCAATCGGTGCGACTCGATCAACGCGGCTTCACGAAGCGACAATCCGTCTTTCACTTTCCTGGGCAGGAGTTTGCTCCCCCGCTCGGCCAGTTTTTTCTTCAAGGTCGCTTCATCCAATCCGATCAAATCGATCAGACCGTCGATCAGCGCGCGCCGATCTTTGACATCCTCCAGGGTGACGTAGAGACCGAAGCTCGGGACGTTGTTGGCCAACAAGACCCCACGCCGGTCGTAGATCAAACCGCGAGCCGGCTCCAAGATAACCGTCCGGGTCCGATTGTTTTCCGACAAGTCCCGATAGTAGGCCCCGTCTCGGACCTGCAGATGCCACAGGCGGAGCGCCAGCAGCCCAACGATCGCCAGCAAGGCGATCTTCAGGATCGTCAAGCGCCGCTGGATTTCGCGCAATTCTTCCTGCTGAGTGCCGAACTGCGGCATCAGTCCTCCAGGCCCGTTCGCATCCGACCCATAGGTCGCTCTGCCCGCACGTTCCCCATCACGTTCACCCCACCAGCCCGATCGGTCGCCTCTCCATCTCTTCCTCCCCCGATGGACGGAACGGCACCAGCCAATACAAGGCCGCGCCGAGGGCCGTATTCAACAGGGTTTCCGGGAGCAAAATCGACGGCAGAGCCGCCAAGCGGTCACTAAGCTCGCCCCCGCCGCGGACCATGAACAGAAACACCAGCCCCGCAAGCACCGACAATCCTCCCACTGTCACCACAAACGTCGCCAGCGTCGCGTTCGTCATCTGCCGGCCTGCCAACCCGGCCAGCAATCCAACCGTCCCCTTCACGATCACATTGAGCCAGAGGGCTCCGGCCGAAAAGAGGTCTTGCGTCAATCCCAGCGCGATCCCGATGAGCACCCCCTCGACCGGCCCAGCGAGAAACCCGATCAGCCCTGCGGCCACTAAACACAAGTCCGGGCGGACTCCCCCAAGGCTCAGATAATGCGCCAGACTCGTCTGCAGGGGAACCAGCCCCAGCACCAGGGCGACATAGAGCGCCGGCTTCACGGCCGAGCCTCCGCCGGTGCGGAACCAGATCGGCCCCCAGCGCCTTCACGTTCATCGCCCACAGGCAGGGGATCCGTAATCACCAATACTTCCTCCAGCTTGTGCAGATCCACTTCCGGCACGATTTCGGCGGACTGAAAGAGCTCGCCTTCGGCTTTATCGATCCGGGTGATCGTCCCCATCGGAATGCCACGGGGAAATCCCCCGGTGAGTCCCGACGTGACCACGACATCGCCGCTTTGCAATGTCGCCAGCAGCGGGATGTATTTCATTCTCGCCCGGCCATCGGCAGTGCCTTCCACGATGCCTTCATCCCTCGTGCGCTGGATCAACCCGGTGACCGCATTGTTGGGGTCGGTAATCAGCAGGACCATGGAGGTGAACGGCGTCACCTTGACCACTCGCCCGACCGCCCCGTCTGGCGCCATCACGCCCATCTCGACGCCGATGCCGTCTCGGGCGCCCTTGTCCAAGACGATGGACTGATACCAATTCGTGGCATCCCGGCCGATAATCTGCGCCGCCACGGTTTTCGCCTTCAGGCGCTCCTTCAAGGCCAGCACGGCGGCCAGGCGTTGGCCTGCCACCCCGAGTTCGCGCAACTCGTTGTTCCGGCCTCGCAACACCTGCAGTTCGTGCCGCAGTTGGCGGTTTTCCTCCGAAACCTGGTACAAGGCGACGTACCCGTTCCAGACTTCTTGCACTCCTCGATCCAGCGAAGCGAACACCGTCAGCGGCAGCGACAGCAGTTGGGCCAGCGGCTGTCCGATGCTTTGCAGAAGAGTCCGACTTTGTTTGGGAAGGACGAAGACGAGCGAGAGCACCAGCACACAGAGGAGCAGCATGACCCGCCTGGTTCCGGATGTCGTGCGAAACATGACCCTCCGCACGCGGGCGGGAAGCCCTAGCGGGAGCTGCTACATTGCGACATCACCGAGACCTTGCGCAGGAGCTCCAGTTCATCGAGGATTTTCCCCACCCCCAACACGACGGACGTCAGGGGATCGTCCACCGTAATGATCGGCAGATTGGTTTCCTCTCGGAACCGCGTGTCCATGCCCTTGAGCAGGGATCCGCCTCCGGTCAGCACAATGCCCCGGTCGATGATGTCGCCGGCCAGCTCTGGGGGGGTGTTCTCCAGCGCCACCTTGATGGCGTTGACGATCGTTCCGATCGGCTCCTGGAGCGCTTCCCGGACCTCGGCGTCATCCACCACCAGCGTGCGTGGAATGCCCGAGATCAAATCCCGCCCTTTGATCGTCATCGTTTTCCGCTCCTCGAACGGGTAGGCCGAGCCGATTTCCACCTTGATGCGCTCGGCCATATGCTCCCCGATCAGGAGATTATATTTCTTCTTGATATAGTTCATGATCGCGTCGTCCATCCGGTCGCCGGCGACCTTCACGGACTCGCTGTACACGATCCCGCCCAGCGAAATCACGGCAATATCGGTGGTGCCGCCGCCGACATCCACGACCATATTCCCGGACGGCTCAGTGATCGGCAGCCCGGCTCCGATCGCGGCCGCCACCGGCTCTTCGATCAGATAGACTTCCCGCGCCCCGGCCAGTTCGGCCGAATCCCGCACGGCGCGCTGCTCCACTTGGGTGATACGCGACGGCACCCCGATGACGATACGGGGCCGCACGAAGGTGCTCCGGTTGTGCGCCTTCGTGATGAAATACTTCAGCATCCGCTCGGCCATCTCGAAGTCCGCAATCACGCCCTCCTTCATGGGCCGGATCGCGGTGATATTGCCGGGCGTGCGCCCCAGCATTTTCTTGGCCTCGGCCCCCACCGCCAGCACTTTTTCGCTTTTCTTCTCGACCGCCACGACCGAGGGCTCGTTCAGCACGATTCCCTTGCCATGCACATAGACCAGGGTCGTCGCCGTGCCCAGATCAATCGCCAGGTCGTTTGAGAACCAGCCTAGAACATCGCCCGTGATCCCCACTCTGTTCTCCTTTGCGCCTCGGACGTGAACAGCGTTAATCCTGCGGATCGAGCTGGCCAGCCTCCAAGATCTGCGTATGGGCAATTTCGTCGCCCAAACGCAGGCCCCGGTCATTGCCGATAATCAACAAGGTTTCAAAACCGAGAATCCCGAGGGTCAACACCCATCCGATGTACGGCAGCGGAAACAGCAGATAGGCTGCAGCCAACGGAAGGTTCCGGATAATCGACTCCTTGAATCCCGCCACATCCCTGGTACCGGGAATCACCGTCTGCATCCCGATCAGCCGTTTGCCCACGCTGCGGCCGCCGGCAAATCCGTCCGCGATCAGCACGTACGCCAATCCGGCCAACCACCCTACCGGCGGCACCAATCGGTCGGCGGCGGCGACCAGGATCAAATCGAGGGATTTTGCGATGAGGCGGTTGAGCACATGCGCTTTGGGATAGACGCCCTCGCCCAAAGAGCTGCTGGCCCGACCTTCCTCAGACAAGTCCCCTCCTCGTAATTATCGGAAAGTATAACAAATTTCTCGCGGCATCACAAATGTGCCACAACATTGTCCCTTGCCTTCCGGCTGGAAAGCCCGGTACAATCCCGTCTGACTCGCTTCTTTCACGGGCAGGAGAGCGTCATGATCAAGTTGATGCGGGACAGCGCGCACAAGTACCCCTGGTTGTTGAAATCCATCATGGGCGTCCTGGCCCTCGCCTTTGTCATCACCATGGGCTGGTGGGGGTTCGGCGAACAACACTCCAACGCGGTGGCCTCGGTCGGCGACCAGACCATCAGCCGGGATGAGTTCCGCCGAAACTATGAAAACACCTACCGCTTTTACAAAGAGACGATCAAGGGCGAGCTCAAAGAAGAAGAGATCAAGCAATTTGTCATCGACGGGCTGGTCGAAAACAAGCTCTGGACGCTGGCCGCACAGGACATGGGCCTGCGCGTCAGTGCCGAGGAGCTGCGCGATGACATCATGCGTCGGCCGGACTTCCAGCGGAACGGCCAATTCGATCCGGAACTGTACCGGCGCCTGCTGGCGGCCAACCGGCTGACCCCGCCGCTGTTCGAATCCCTCTATTCGGTGGAGTTGCTCAGCGCCAAAGCCAAGATGGTGATCCGCGATTCGGTCGCCCTGACGCCCTCCGAAATTTCGGAAGCGCAAGCCCTGATGGCCCGACAGCCCCAGTCGGACCCGAAGACGGGCGCATCAGCCAGCGACCGCATTCTCCAGGACTTCCTGTTCCAAAAACAACAGCGGGCCTTGGTCGCCTATACCCAATCGTTGAAGGCGCGCATCCCCGTCGAAATCCACAAGGAACTGCTGTAGCGGCTGCTGAAAACGGCCCCCAGCTTCGTGAGGTCGGTCGTCAATAGTAGACGCCATACGTGGCCGCATCATGCGGCCTGTTGCTGCCGATAACACTGTTGTGCAAAAGCTGCCGGTGAGAGATACCCCAGTCTGGCTTGACGCCGCTGGCGGTTATAGAAGATCTCGAT
>JAGWTI010000037.1 GCA_028876065.1 Nitrospirota bacterium | reverse complement strand
GCCTGCTGGGCAAAGACCGGCTCCAAGCAGAGCGTATTCTCGTCCGGCAGACTCCCTACGAGATCAAGGTGAGTTGAGTATGGCTGTGCAGAAGAAATCGCCTCTTCATGGATCGTTGGAGCCGTTGATTCTTGTGATTAGAAACCAGCGTGTGATCCTGGATGCGGATTTGGCGAGGCTGTACGGGGTGACAACGAAACGCTTTAACGAGGCATTCAAAAGAAACCGTCAACGCTTTCCAAACGATTTTGCGTTCCAACTCACGGACGCTGAGTTCAACAACTTGAGGTCGCAATTTGCGACCTCAAGTTTACAACATGCTGAATCAACAGGGATTCATCCGAGGTGGTCACAGATTGTGACCACCTCCCACGGTGGGCGTCGGTCTTGTCCTTGGGCGTTTACCGAGCATGGCGCGTTGATGGCCGCCAACATTCTCCGCAGCGAGCGGGCTGTTCACATGAGTGTCTTCGTGGTGCGGGCCTTCGTGCGTCTGCGCGAACAGATCGCGGCCAATGCGGCAATACTCAAACGATTGGCTGAGATCGACCGGACCTTGCTCCAGCACGATACGGCCCTACTGGACCTGTACGAAAAGCTGTTGCCGCTCTTGCAGCCTCCTCCGGACCAGCCCAAGCGGCGGATCGGGTTTCACTCGAAGGGCAAGGCGTGATCACGCTCAAAGACTATCAAGAGCGCGTGCTCGACTCGCTGCGGGAGTTTTTCCGCCTGGCTGCCAGGACCGGCGATCCCGCGTCGGCGTTTCGGGATACGACGAGACGGCTGGGCGAGACGACACCGTACCTTCCGGTTTCGGCGGCGGGACTGGGATCGGGGATGCCCTATGTGTGTCTGCGTGTGCCGACCGGCGGGGGCAAGACGCTGCTCGCCTGTTATGCAGCCGGGCTGGCTCAGCGCGAGTTCATGCGGGCCGAGCGCGCCGTGGTGCTGTGGCTGGTGCCGAGCAACACCATTTTGGATCAGACGGCGGACGCCTTGCGCGATCCGCGCCATCCGTACCGTCGCGCATTGGAACTGGCCTGTGGAACGGTCGAGGTGGTGACCATCGAAGAGGCGTTGCGCCTCTCGCGCGCCACGGTTGCAGGGCAGACGGTGGTGATTGTCTCGACGATTCAGTCGTTCCGTGTCGAAGATCCCACGGGACGGAGAGTCTACGACCAGAACGGCGCGTTTGCCGAACACCTGTTGAACGTGCCCACCGGCCGAGTCCCCGATTTGTTGACGGGAGCCGATGGGAAGCCCAAGCCATCACTCGTAAACATGCTGCGGTTGCGGCGGCCGATCGTGATTGTGGACGAGGCGCACAATGCGAGGACGGACCTTTCGTTCTCGACGTTGGGGCAGGTGCTGCCGTCGTGCATCGTGGAGTTTACGGCGACGCCGGCTCGCGAGAAACACCCCTCCAACGTCCTGCATCGCGTCTCGGCGGCGGAATTGAAGCAGGCGCAGATGGTGAAGCTGCCGTTGCGAGTGATCACGCGACATCCGAGCCAGCGCGATCAATTGCTGGTGGATGCGATAACCGTGCGCGCCGACCTTGAAAGGTGGGCTGTCGCCGAGGGGCAGCAGACGGCGGAATATATCCGTCCGATTCTTTTGATCCAAGCCGAACGCGTGGATGCGTGCGAGCCCCTGCGCGACCGGCTGGTGCGCGAATTCAATCTTTCGAAGGATGAGGTGAAAATCTCCGTCGGCAGACTCGATGAGTTGAAAGACGTGAAGGATATTGCCTCGCCGAAGTGTCCGGTGCGGGTTATCATCACCGTGGAGAAGTTGCGGGAGGGGTGGGATTGCCCGTTCGCCTACGTGCTGTGCAGCCTCAAGGACACACGCTCGGCCACGGCGATCGAGCAGATCGTCGGACGCATCCTCCGGCTGCCGAATGCCCAAGCCAAGCGGCATCCCGATCTCAACTGTTCCTATGCTTTCTCCGTGTCGGCGTCGATCACGGATGTGCTGGCCGAATTGCGCGAGGCGCTGGAACACAATGGCTTTACCGCCGCGGAAGCGGAGCGAATCATCATTCCGGTGCCGCAAGGCACGCTGCCGCTCGGTGTGCAGCCGAAGACTGTCACCTTTGAACCAGCCGAGATCGACGCAACCGTCGCCCAGGTTCACGAGGCCGCGCTTGGCGGGAAAGTGCGGATCGATGCCGCAGGCGGCTCCATCACCATCGTGGTGCCGCTCGACCGCGACGATATGGAAAAGGTGAAGAGCTGCGTTACGACTCCCGAAGCCAAGGCCAAAGTGGAGGCCGCCGCCGAGTCGGTGCGCCAAGCGGAACAGGCCTTCGGCGGAACGGGGGCTCCTCGCATTCCTTCGCCCTATGAACGGCAGTTGGATTTTCTCGCGCCGCTGCTCTGCTTCAACGAAAACGGCACGCTCTACGAATTCGAAAGCACTTTCCTGCTCGAACATCCCTGGAGGCTCAGCGAGAAAGAGGCGTCGCTGTCCGCAGACTACAACCCGCGGGCTCGCCCTTACGGCAAGGCCGGTGTGGTGGATGTCGGCGTCAAAGGAGAGGTGCAGGCCAGCGTCATTGGGGACACGGCGGATGCCGATTTTGTCGGGACACTGCATCAGCAGGTTCTTCAACTCAGCGGGGCGGATGACTGGTCAATCGAACGGCTGGTGGCCTGGCTGGACCGGGAAATCGACCATCACGATATTCCGGCCGGAGAATCGGCGGAGTTCATGAGGAAAGTCATCCGGGGGCTCTTGGCGACATTCGGGATGAAAGACGTGAGCACGCTCGCGCTCGACCGCTTCCGGCTGCGCGACGAGATTGGGGCGCGCATCCAGGAACATCGGGACAGCGAGCGCAAGGCTGCTTTTCAGTTGCTGCTGCTTCCACGGTCGGCGCTGGCCGTAGACGAAGGGCATGCCATCAATTTCCGAACCATGGGCTATGAGCCGAGCCGTGTTTACGAAGGGGGCTTTCAGTTTCAGAAGCATTACTTCGGGCCAAAGCCCGGAGAGTTACAGGAAAAAACGGCGGACGGACAGACAACGGAAGAGTTTCGATGCGCGCAGTTTCTTGACGACCTGCCGCAAGTACGGTTTTGGGTGCGCAATCTTCCGCGAAAGCCGACCTCGTTTCGACTCCAAACGTCCAAAGACTGGTTCTATCCGGACTTCCTATGCCAGTTGACCGACGGTCGTGTGCTGGCGGTCGAATACAAAGGCAAACATTTGTACGATGGCAACGATGCCGAAGAGAAGCGGGCAGTCGGTCAGGTGTGGGCTGCGCGAAGCGGCGGACGGTGCCTCTTCGTCATGCCGACCGACGGGGACTTTTCCGGCATCGCCAAGGCTGTGAAGCCCGTATAAGCTCGTGCCGGCTGGGCGTCAGGAAATCGTTGGCAGCGCTCTCCTTCTTTTGACTGTCTCAAAAACCGCGTGTTATAGTCCCCCAGCATTTCCCTACGCTTCACGTATCACGCTTCACGAATTACGGGGTTTGTATGGTCGAAGTTCCGGTCAAGATGTATGTGGCGGCCGTCGCCAAGAAGGCGAAGGACGCAGCGCGATCCATGGCGCTCGTCTCCGGTGCCGTCAAGACCAAGGCCTTGTTGGCCATGGCCGATCGCCTGGAAGCCGAAGAAGAAGCGATTCTGGAAGACAACCGGTTGGACGCCGAAGCAGTCGGCAAGAGCCTGACCGGGGACACCAACCGGGATACGGTCAAAGAGGCGGTCGACCGAGTCCGGTTTGCCGAGGATGCCGTCAAAGACATGGCCAAGACCCTGCGCCAGGTCGCGGACCTGCCGGACCCGGTCGGAGCAGTCACCAGGCTCTGGCGGCAACCCAACGGCATGCAGGTCAGCCGCATGCGCGTGCCGCTGGGCGTCATCGGCATCGTGTCCGATGGAGGCCCGCCGGTCACGACCGAGTGCATCGCCCTCTGCTTGAAGGCGGGCAATGTCAGCTTGGTGCGGGGGGGCCCGGAGTGGGTCAAGTCCGGCGCCACAATCGCCGCGCTTCTGCGCGAAGCGGCGGAAGAGGCCGGTGTGCCGGCCGGAGGCATCACCTTCGTGGAACGCAACGAGAAGGAAGCCGCGCTGGAACTGCTTCGACTGAACAAGCATCTGGATGCGATCCTCCCCCGAGGCGGACCAGGTTTGCGCAGGACGGTGACCGAGCAGACCCGCCTGCCGGTGCTGGGCCAGGACGTCGGCGTCAGCCACGTGTACATCGACGCAGGTGCGGACCTGCCGCTGGCCCAGAACATCGTCGTCAATTCGAAGGCCCAACAGCCGACCGCACCCAATGCCGCCGACTGTGTGCTGGTCCACCAGGCGGTGGCGCGGTCGATCTTGTCCGCCCTCATCCGGCGCTTACTGGACGAGTTCAGGGTGGAAGTGCGCGGCTGCCCCAAGACCATCGCCATGACCGGGTCCTTCGCCTTGCCCGGCTACATGAACGTGATCGCCGCCAAAGACGACGACTGGGGAAAGCAATTTCTCTCCAAAACGCTGGCCATCAAGGTCGTGACGGATCTGGACGACGCCTTGGCCCACATCGCGCAATACGGCCCGGGCCATACGGACACGATCGTCACCCGCGACTACGCCGCCGCCATGCGCTTTATCCGCGAGGTGGATGCGAGCGCGGTCCTGGTGAACGCCTCGACCAGGCTGCACGATGGGCAGGAGTTCGGGTTGGGGGGAGGGTTGGGGATCAATACCTCGAAACTTCCCGCTCGGGGGCCCGTTTCGCTGGACGAACTCACGTGTCAGAAATATGTGGTCATGGGTACAGGCCAACTCCGCCATCCCCATCCCGTGCCCGTCACGTATGAGGATGCGATCATGTTGAAACGGCCTTCTTAGAAGACGCTGTCGGCGATCAGCCGCCAGCCTTCTGGCAATCAACCCTGACAAAAGCTTCGTCATACGCTGATCGCTGAAGCCTGAGTCCTCTCCAATCACCATGACCGGCCCAGACCTCCACGCTCTGCAAACCAGGCTCGCCGAACACCTTAGCTGGTGGGGGCTGAGGCATTGCGAGTCCGACCGAGCCTACTTTCAGTGGCAGCAGGAAGCCCTGTCGCCGGACCAGTTGGCCGCGCTTCATCAGGCGGTGGAAGCCAAACAGGCCAAGCCCCAGCAGGCCGATCTGGACACGGCGTTTTACGATCTGACGGCCGATCCAACCATCCTGCCCGTCCTGTACAGCCAACGGTACGAACTGTATCAGACCGTCGGTCCGCTGATCGCCGCTCTGTTGTCCGTCGAAGGTCCGTCGCAGGGGACGGTCCTGGATTTCGGCTGTGGGGTCGGGGTACTGACGACTTTCTACGCCAAGGTCTTTCCGAGCCTGATGGTGGTGGGGCTCGATCGCTCCTGTGCCTCGGTCAAGGCCGCGCAGGAACGGGCCCAGGCCTTGGGGCTCTCGAACATCCGATTTGAATCCGTGGATATCGAGCGGACACAAGTTCCCGGCCCTTTCGATGTGATTCTCTCGGTCCATGCCCTTGTGCAAGCCGAACGGGAACTTGGTCTGCCGAGCCGGGAGTGGACGACGTTCGAACGGCCTCGGGAGGCAGTCCCCCAACAGGCTTTTGAACAGCGCACCGGATTGGGCCCCAGACTCGACCGGCTCTCTGACATCCTGGCTCAGGACGGACGGCTGATTGCGTTCGAAAAGACCCGTGAGTTGGCAAGACGGATTCCCTTCCAGCGCGCCCTCGCCGCCCGCGGCTTCAGCCTGACAAGACCTCCGCTGCCGCTGCGGTACCGGGTCGTCGAAGAGGTGGCGGACGACGGGCCGCTCTATGTGACAGGCCGGGGAGGGGAGCCGAGCAAAGGCCATCCCGGGAACGAAGCCCTGCCCTGGGATGAAACCCCGGAAGAACGGGGAGCAGCCATTACGTCCGTGACGGAGCTGTTGACGCAGGTACATGCAGCTGCCGCTCAGGCTCCATCCGCCTCCCATGCCCCCCTCTATGAAAACCATGACGCCTCGGCCCAATCCGTCTGGCAAGGGCTGCCGAAGCGGATCGTCCGTCGAGATCAGACCTTCAGGGCCCCCACCGGCGCTGAGGTTCACGTCGAACTCGGTGAGTCAGACGGACTCCGCTACCTCTACCAAGCCACCACCTTTGACCAGCGCCAATTGGTCCTGGTCGAGCCGGCTCGGGCGGCCCTGCTGGAGTCCTACTATGCAGAACTGCTTCCCAAACAGCCGGGCGCATAAGCCTACACACCCTTGCCTCATCACAAGTCCCTGAAAATCAAAGACCTTGACCAGAGGCGCGCATACCCCCTAGAATGTCCCAGCACTCGGGCGAGGAACCCTAGCTTATGCGCGTGCAGTACTCCAAGGGGGCCCATGCCTCCGAGGAATTGATACAGCTTCACCGGCGCACGTCCGAACAGGCGGCCGGCGGGCGAAAGGTCAAGGTTATGTTGATCTTTCCGCCCGACTGGTACCCTTCCGAACCCTACCTCAGCTTGCCCACATTGACCGCCGTCCTCCGCGCCGCCGGCCATACCGTCATCCAGAAAGACGTCAACCTGGAGATGTACGACTGGTATTTCAGCGAGGATTTTCTCAAGCGGGTACTCAAGAAGGTACCGCAGCAGTTGGATCGCCTCCGCAAGCTGGCGAACAAGCGAGACTTGGAGGAGTGGGAACAGGACCTGCGAGTGGCCCTCTGCGACCTGACCCGCGAGCGGATGGCGGAGCTGATCAAGAAAGCGGAGGAGGCCAAGCGGATCGTCCGGAGCCAGGACTTCTACGCCATCGACAAGATCGAGTGGGCCATCAACACCTTCCGGGAAATCACGTCGGTGATTTCGCTGGTCTACGCGCCGGCGCGTATCTGCATGCCGCCGATGGAAACGGACCTATCCTACAAAGTCTTCATGTCCTCCGAGGTGATGGACGCGGTGCAGGACACCCAGGTCAACGTGTACCGCGACGTGTTCGAGCACGTGCTCAAGCCGGCCATCGAGGCCGAGAAACCGGAGGTCATCGGCATCTCCATCGTGCTGCAGCAGCAATTGCTCTCCAGCATGACGTTCTGCGCGATGATCAAACAGCGGTTCCCGAACATCCACATCACGATCGGCGGAAACACGGTGACGCGGCTGCGCGACGTGCTGCCCAACTCCCCGCTCTTTGCCTGGTTCGACAGCGCCGTGTTCTACGAAGGCGAGACCGCCTTCCTGCAGCTGGTGGAGGCGGTAGGGGCTGGGCGGACTCTGGACGGCGTGCCCAACGTGCTCTACCGCGACGGCGCCGGCGTGCACACGTCGTCCCTGACCTATTCCGAAGACATGAGCACCCTGCCTCCGCCGGACTTCGAGGGGTTGCCGCTGGACAAGTATTTTCTGCCGGATACGATTCTGCCGTATTTGGCCACGCGCGGCTGCTATTGGGGCCGCTGCGAATTCTGCGACCACGGCGAGGGCTACACGGCCGGCTACCGTTCGAAGAAGATTCACGAGGTGCTGGACGAGATTCAATACCTGCGCGACAAATACGGCGTCCGGCATTTTCATTTTACCGACGAATCCTATCCGCCCGCGCTCTTCCGCAAGCTCTGCCGAGGGCTCGTGGAACGCAAGATGGACATCGCCTGGACGACGCACATGCGCTACGAAAAGAGCCTGCTCGACGAGCCGGTCTGGGAAGACGCCAAGCGATCGGGCTGCAAATACCTCCACGTGGGCTATGAGTCCGGCAACGAACGCGTACTCAAGCTGATGGACAAGGCCACGACGACGGACGTGATCAAGCGCAGCCTCGAGCTCTCGCACCGGGCCGGCATTTGGAACCATGCGATGGGGTTTTTCGGATTTCCCGGCGAGACGCGGGAGGAAGCGCTGGACTCCGTTCGGTTTCTGGCGGAGAACCAAGAACTGGTGAACTCGGTCGGCTTCGGGACCTTCGATCTCAGCCGGCACACGCCGGTCGCCAAGAATCCGGACAAGTGGGGCGTCACGCCCTACATCAATCCGGCCTGGGACCTGGCGCTCGATTATTACTATACGGTGAAGCAGGGGCTGAGCATCGAGGACGCCGAGCGGGTCTTCGAGGAGTTCGAGCAGCACCATCCGCCGGTCTGGGATTTGCGCATTTTCATCCGCGAATACATTTTCCTTTACGTCGCGCGGTTCGGCAAAGAGAAGTTGCCCCCGCTGCAATTCTCTGCGGCGAAGGCCGGCACCGATGCGCCCTCGCTGGAAGCGAAGGTCTGTTGAGCATGAGCCAGTTGCTGCACATCGACGGCAAAGCGCCCAGCACGGCGCCGGCAAACGCCGCTCCCGCGCGCAAGCTCAAAACCATGCTCCTGTTCCCGCCGGAATGGGTGCCGACGGCGCCCTATTTGGCCTTGCCCAGCTTGACGGCGGTGCTGCGGGAGCAGGGGCACGAGGTCGTACAGCGGGACATCAACATCGCAATGTACGACCACTTCTTCAGCGATGCCTTCCTGATCTGGGTCAAGACCCGCATGGCCTCGCAGCTCCGCGCGTTGGACGACAAGGCCAAACACGCCTGGCTGACCGAAGCGGAAGCCCAGCAGAAATCCTGTCTGGAATCCAAGGCCGATCAGGACGTCTTCAGCCTGATCGAACAAGCCGAACAGGCGAAGACGATCGTCCGGGGCGAGGGCTTCTACCAGGCGGACAAGCTGGAATGGGCCCTGAACACCTTCCGCCAGGTCATGCAGTACATTTCGGCCGCCTACTATCCCGCCTCGATCGTCTTCTACCCGATGGAGAGCAACCTCGGATACAGGCCCGGCGTCTCGCGCGAAGTGTTCGCGTGCCTGGACAACGACCAAGTGAACGTGTACCGGGATATTTGCCGGCAGATCGTCCTTCCGGCGGTGAGCAAAGAGGCGCCGGATGTGGTGGGGGTGTCGATCGGCACGCAGATGCAGCTCCTAGCCGGGCTGACGTTCTGCAAGATGGTCAAAGAGGCCTTCCCGGACATTCACGTGACGGTCGGGGGCAACGTGATCACCCGCCTGCAGGAGGAACTGCCGCACCATGAACGGTTCTTCGCCGAGGTGTTCGATTCGGCCATCATGTACGAAGGGGAGCATGCGCTCCTGTGGCTGCTCGACGCCTTAGCCGGGGGACGGGCCATCGAATCCGTGCCGAACCTCATGTATCGGGACGCCGCCGGCATCCACGTCAACAAGGACATCTACACGGAAAAAACCGGCGCGCTCCCGCTCCCGGATTTCGAGGGGCTGCCCCTCGACCGGTATTTCTCGCCGGTCCGCATCCTGCCGTACCTGGCGACCAGGGGCTGTTATTGGGGCCGCTGCACCTTTTGCGATCACGGGCAGGGCTATTTCGACCAGTACCGGGGGCTGCCGGCACAGGATGTCGTCCGCCAGGTCAAGGCGCTGAAGGACAAGTACCAGGCCGAGCATTTCCTCTTCGCCGACGAGTCGTACCCGCCGGCCCTGTTCAAGAAAGTCTCCCAGCTGCTGGTCGAACAGAAGGTCGGGATCAAGTGGACGACCTTGATCCGTTTCGAGGAAACGCTGAACGCGCAGGACATGGAGCTCGCGGCCCAGGCCGGCTGTTGCACGCTTTACTACGGCATGGAGTCGGCGAACGAACGGGTGCTGGGCCTCATGGACAAACACGTCAAGAAGTCCATCATCGCGCGCAATTTGAAAGATGCGGCCCAGGCCGGCATCTGGAACCACGTGATGGCGTTTTACGGTTTTCCGGGGGAGACCCGGGAGGAGGCGCTCGAAACCCGTCAGTTCATCCTGGACAACCAGCCGCAGATCCATTCGGTGGAGCTGTTCTACTTCGTGGCGTACCGGCACACGCCGATGGTGCGCAAGCCGGAGCAGTTCGGCATCACGATCCACAAGCAGGACGACTACGATCTGCCGCTGGATTACTATTACACGCTGAACGAGCCGGTCGGGCTGACCTGCCTGGATGCCATGCAGCTCTGCGAGGAGTTCTATCAGAACGACTTCGAGCCCTGGGCCGTGCGGGTGAATGCCCGCGAGCATGTCTTTCTGTATATTTCCAAGTACGGCACGAATCGTCTGCCCCAGATCTATGCGAAGCCGAAGCACGGGGATGCCGTCTCCGGCCTCGTCACCTGGCCGGTTGCGCGCGGGGAAGAGGGCGACATGGCCCGCGTGGTCAGCCACGCAGTCTCATAGAGAAGAAAAGAGCCGATGGCTAATGGCATATAGCAAGAGCCGACTACCTTCCGGCCATAAGCCATACGCCATATGCTCTTTTCTGTTACATCGGCCATCAGCTCTTGGATGTTTCTTCAAGCCAGGCAGCCAGGACCTGATAGGCCGCCTGGATCTCCTTGGTCATGGCTTCCCCCTTCTTATACATCTGCATGTACTTGCGCGGGTTGTTTGTGAGGTTGGCATAGCGGTGCGGATGCCAGGTGGCCAGGAGTTCTTTCCTTTTTGCCTCCAGAAGCGCTTGGGTCGGCCTGTCCGTCAGGCCAAACGTCTGCATCGCCTTGGCAAAAGCTGCTGGCTCCACGGGACCTCCAGGGTGCGTTCCGATTGCGCCGCGAGTCTGACAAACCCCGTCCATCCCTGTCAATGAGGGTGCCGCGTCCATGAGCCGTCCGCTGCCCATCCTTGAACCGGCCAAGCTCTTTACGGGGAAAGATTACCGGACGGTGCTCAACCAGGAGATGGACGCGGGCAAGATTCCCATCAGCCTCGGCAAGAACTGTCCGGTCAAGTGCGAGTTTTGTTATGAAACGGACCATTCCTACCGCGAGACGCTGGAACCGCCCAAGACGACTCAGGAAGACTGGGCCTACATCCTCGACTACCTGAACAAGAAGCCGACCGATCCCAAGCAGTTTTGGTGTCTGGGCGGCAACGAGTACATGGAATGGACCGACCTCTTCCTGCATCCCAAGGCCATGGAATGGGTGGAAGATTTCCTCACGTACACGGACAAGAATCTGACCTTCTTCACCGTCGGCTTCGTCCACGTGCCCAAGATCCATCAATTGGCCGCCCAATATCCGGGGCGGATCAATTTCGAGCTGTCGGTGATCACGCTCGGGGAGTATCGGCAACGGCTGATGCCCCATGCGCCGGCGGTCAAACACTTGCTGAAGGTCCTGGACGGACCGGCCGTCTCGTCGGCCAATTTCTACAGCTTCGGCGAGCAGACGATGTCGACCGATGCGGCCACGATTTCGGCCGTCAACCAGAAGTGCGTGCTGTGGATGGGCTGCCTCACGCCGGTTCGAGGAATCAAGCCGGAAACGGCGGACCTGATGCGGCAAGGACGGCGGGCGCTGCCCCAGGAAGCCCGGCGTATCTACGACCTGGGCCTGCCGAACATGACGACCATCCATACGGAGGCCTACATTACCGCCTTCCTGAATCGCCGCCGGATCGTGAGCGAGTTCGACAAGCTGGAACTGGAGAAGAAGGACACGGTGATCGTGGCCGGCAGCGTGTACAAAATTTTGAACCTGTACCGGAAACACCGGGCCCGATACTTGTACGTGCCGAACACGACCCTGGGCGGGGATTCGGACTGCACCGTGCTGCTGACCTTCGACGACATCGCCCGCCGGGTCACCAAGGAAAAGATCGTCCACATCCCCAAGTGCGTCATGCAATCGGGGCGGGGGCCTTATCGGGACATCGCCGGCGTCTCCCTCGACGACTTCATTCGGAAAACGGGGATGAAGGTGCGGGTCCTGTACAAGATCGACACGAACTTCGCCAACCGGCAACTGTATCGGAACGGGTTTCTCAAGAACTACGTGGAAGACTACCTCCGCCACCCCTTGGTGCAATCGTACGAAGCCCTGGCCGTCCCGGCCTGACTCCAAGCCGATCGTGCGTTGACAAGCGTCGCCGCGTGACCTAGAGTACGCGCGACGCCCATGAGCCAGGATCGCCGCAGTCTTCAGTTTTACCAGGCCGACGTCTTCACCGACTTGCCGTTCGGCGGCAACCCGGTGGCCGTTGTTCCGGACAGCACCGGACTCAGCGACCATGAGCTCCAACAGATCGCGCGGGAGATGAACCTGTCCGAGACTGTCTTCGTCCTCCCGCCCACCGATCCCGCCGCCGCCATCAAGCTCCGCATTTTTACGCCCAGCCAGGAGATTCCGTTTGCCGGCCACCCGGTGATCGGAACCTTTTACGTGCTCGCCGCCTTGGAGCGGCTGTCCCTGAAGGGATCGGTGACGCACCTGCTCTATGAGTGCAACATCGGCCTCTTTCCCGTCGAGATCCATCTCCGCGACAAGACGGTGACCAGGGTCGTGATGTCCCAGCCCAAACCGCAGTTCCTCGGAACGGTCGAGCCGGTCCAAGACCTCTTTGAAGTGGCCAAAGCGCTCGGTCTCACCAAGGCCCAGATCGACGGGACGAAGCTGCCGGTCGAAGTCGTCTCGACCGGCCTGCCGGTCATGATCATCCCGGTCAGATCCCTCACGGCGGTCCGCTCGATCAAGCCCGATCTCAGCGCGATCACCGAATTATGCGAACGGTACGGGGCCAACGGGATGATGGTCTTCACCACGATGACCGTCGAGGAGGTCTCGACGGTTCACACCCGCATGTTCGCGCCGCCGATCGGGATTCCCGAGGATCCGGCCACCGGCAGCGCCAGCGGCGCGCTCGGCGCCTATCTCGTGCAGAACGGGGTTGTGGATGTAGGGCCGACCAGCACGATTATCGCGGAACAGGGCTATGAATTGGACCGGCCTTCTCGCATCCTGATCCAAGTGGAATCGGACGACGATGCGATCCAGGAGGTGAAAGTCGGCGGGCAGGTGGTCATGGTCCTGCAAGGAACCCTGACCTTTTAATCTTTCTCTCGTTCCTCCCCCCTCCCGGCACAAGCCTGGCAACGCGCCAATCCCGATGGTAGGATGAAGCATCACCGCTTGCAAAAGGAGGGCTCACCATGTCCACCATCGGCGAGTTGATGCACGAGGAACTGAAGCAGGTAACCGCCGTGACATCGATCCGGGAGGCAGCCAAGCGGATGCGAGACGAACAGGTCGGGTCTCTTGTCGTGGAGAAGGAGGGATGCCTGATCGGAATCGTGACGGACACGGACATCGTGCGGCGGGCTGTGGCTCAAGACTCGGATCTGGGACACACCTCCGTCGAGAGCATCATGTCCCGTCCCATTGCCGGCACCGAATCCATGCCGGCGGTCCAGGATGCGCTGGTTTCCTTGAAGCGGTATTCCGAGCCGCGCATCACGCAGGACTGATAGAAGAACGACGTTCCGCTGGTCGGCCGTTTAGCAATCGGCCCGAGCGGGAAGAGCGGAAGTCCCCCAGGCGGAAGAGAGTGCATCCTGGAATCGTCCAGGATGGTTGAACGCTGAGGGCCCGACTGCCGCAGGTTGCTTACTTCGTCGCTTCGCGGAGCATGTGGCCCAACTCGGGCAGGACGAGCTTCTCCATGGCCAGACGGACCGCCCCTTCGGACCCCGGGGTAGAGATGACGATCCGGTTTTTATAGAGACCGGCGGTCGCGCGGCTCATGATCGCCGCCGAGCCGATGTCCTGGTAGGTCAGGTAGCGGAAGATCTCGCCGAAGCCCACCAGGCGTTTTTCGAGCAGAGCGTCCACCGCTTCAAAGGTCGAGTCGCGCCGGGAGATACCGGTCCCGCCGTTGATGAGCACCGCCTGGATGCGTTTATTGCGCGCCGCCTGCTGAATGAGCGCGGTGATCAGCTTCGGCTCATCTTTGACGAGGTGGTAGGCCACCACCTCATGGCCGGCCCCCTCCAACTCCTTCCGAATCAGCCACCCGCTGGTATCGGTCTCCGACGTCCTCGTGTCGCTGCAGGTAATGACCATGCAGCCGACGCGGGCCGGGGCCTGTTCCTTATGTTCCTTGTGGGAGGGGAGGGAGATCTGCGGCCGGACAGAGCGCCGAGGCCCGGAGGACTTTTTCGGCTTGGAGGTCTTGCGACGCTGCGTGCCCATCACCCGATGCACGGCCTCCAGCCGGTCAGCCCCAAACCGAGTCTGGCTTGAGTTTGGCCACCGGCTGTCCCTTGCCGATATGTTCATCCAGAATGGCCGGCACGTCGGCTTCTTTGACCTGCGAGTACCAGGTTCCGTCCGGATAGACCACGACCGTCGGACCTTGCTCGCAAGGTCCCAAGCAGGCCGAGCCGGTCACCAACACCTGGCCCGGCTGTACACCCCGCTCCACCAGTCCCATGTTGAACGCCATCAAGAGGCCGGGGGAGCCGGCGGCTCCGCAGGATGGCTTGGGATGACCGGGAGGCCTGGTGTTCGTGCAGACGATAATATGATATTTCGGCTTGGGCATGTATGGGCTCCTTTGATCTAAACCGCTGTCAGCATTCAACCGTCAGCTTGTTCCGGAGAAACGCGGGACGCTGACGGCTGGGGGCTGTCTCATTTCGGCATGAACGACCGCCATCGCTCAAGGCAGTCCTCGGGCAATTTCCAGTGCTTGGCCCCTTTGATAACCCAGTCCAAGTAATGTTCTTTCGGCTTGAACTTGCCGATCGGGGTGGCCACATGGGTGTTCACCAACATTTTTTCCCCCTGCTCATCCACCACCGTGACCTGCAGATGGCGAAACGCTCCGTCGGGCACCTCTCCTTCGAATTCATCCATCAGCTTGAGATCTTCCTCGGTGACCTCGAGCACCACACCCCAGACTTGCTCGCCGGGAGAGGGGACCACGCTGGCCAATCCGCACCGCCACTGGGACGACCAACGGCAGAACTGAATCGTGTGATCGGGCAGGTAGGCCTTGCGCACAAACTGATGCTCAGGCGCTCGGCGCTTCAGTTGTGTCGGATTCAAATTGTCCGCGTAAACGAAGAATTTCATGTCGGTATTGTGAACGGGCGCGCAGATGGGCTCTGTGCAGGCCGACGCAGTTGTACCATAAGGCCTTCCAGCCTTGTCAAGGCCGACGATTGCGGTGCAGGTGGGACCCGCCATGACCGCATTGACATTTCATCGCTCTGTGGTAGCCTGAATGCATGGGGATCCGGCGGGCACTCACGATCGGATGTCTCCTGGGGACTTCCATCTGGGGCTGGATAGGAGCCCTTCCTACCCCAGCCTGGCCGGTTGAGTTGTACAGTTGGTTCGATCCTTCCGGCACCCTGGTGCTCTCCGACAGTTTGAACAGGCTGCCTCCGTCGATCCCCCCATCCTACGTCTGGGTCCACCGTTTTCAGGAAGACTCTCCCGCGCCGGCTCCCAGCTCTGTGCCTCCTCCCGTGAAAACAGAGCCACCGCAAGCCGCCATCCCTGGCCCACCTGAGGCGCCGCGGACCCGCTCGGCCAAGGACGAGGCCCGCATGGTGGCACCTTCCGTGGCGGCCCAACCCATGACGACATCGCCGGCGACAAACCACATGGAGTTCGGCCAGCCTCTGGTGCTGGGAGTGCCCTTGCCGCAGGAGCCAAGCATGGGCTATATAGTCAACTCATGGTCTCATCCATCCCTTCCCAGCCATCCTCGCAAACATCGCTAACCCCTTCCTGCGCACAACCATGAGTCAGGACCATCGCGCGGCAGGTTCCTCTTCCACGGTCCGGATCGTCCACTATGCGGTCGTCGGCCTGCTGATCGTCGGCGGCTTGGCCTACTGGGCCATGAAGCCTCCGACCGCCAATCCGATGGCCGATCCGAGAGCCGCCGAAGCGATGGCGCTTGTGCAAACCCATCGCGCCAAGGAAGCCCCCACGCTCCGCCAAGCGCTCACCGATCGGGTCCAGGCGATGCAGGCCCGAGGGAAAGGGGTTCGCATGGGGGAGTGGACGGTCGAGAAGAAGCGCGACGACCTGTACGTGGTGAAAGTGTTCGTCCGCGAGGAAGGGAGCCAAGGCGGAGGATTGCGCTGGTTCGAGCGCGATTATGAGTGGCAGGTGGACCTGGCGAAACAATCCGTCGTGCCCATGTCCATGCCGGCGGAAGACCTCATGCCCCCCGGCATGGCCGGCCCCCTGCTGCGCGGGGGCGGCCCGGCAGGCCTCTAACTTACGGCTCTGCGCCTTCCGTCTCCGGTGGAAGCCACACCCGAATGTCCTCTCCGACCACGTCCACCCGATACCGACTCGCCGCAATGGCAGGATTTTCAGGCCGCTCACCCGTGCAGACGTTGAACCGCCAGCCATGCCACGGACATTCCACATGCCGGCCCTTCAACGTCCCTTCGCCCAACGGACCGCCAGCATGGGGGCAACAATTGTCCAGCGCGTAGATCGTCCCCTCGACGTTGAACAAGGCAACCCCATAGCCATCCGCCTCGACCGAGCGGCACATGCCCGGCTCCAGCTCCGACACTTTGGCGACCGACACCCACTTGCCCATCCCGTCCTCCGCTTCAAAATCCGGCCAGTCTACCCAGGCGAAGGCCTTGGTGCAAGCGGTTCTTCAGCGCCGATAGAGGCAACGGATTGATTTTACAGCAGACTTGTGGCATAGAGTAGGGGAGTCTGGTTTCGATCTTGTCGACTTGCGGGGTGACCCAGGAGGACAGATGGAACTGACGTTACTGTTGAACTCGACCTACGAACCGCTTCGAGTCGTCCATTGGAAAAAAGCCATCACATTGTTATGGCAGGGCAAGGTGGAAGTCCTGGAAGTCTACGACCGGGATATCCAGGGGATTTCGCTCTCCATCAAGCTCCCGGCCGTCATGCGATTGCTCAAACTGGTCAAACTGAAAGACAGTCACCGGGCGGTCAAATTTTCCCGCATTAATATCTTTACCCGCGACGGCTATACCTGCCAGTACTGCAGCCAGAAGTTCCGCACCGAGGATCTGACCTTCGACCATGTCGTCCCCATCGCCAAAGGGGGCAAGAAGACCTGGGAGAACATCGTCACGGCTTGCTGGCGCTGCAACAACCGGAAGAGCGGGCGGACCCCGGACGAGGCCAACATGCGGCTGATCCGGAAGCCGGTCAAACCGCGCTGGAATCCGGTCATCACGATTACGATCGGCATCAGGAACGCGCCGGAGAGTTGGCGGGACTACCTGTATTGGAACCTGGAACTCGAGGCGGACGCCCCGGAGGCCGGCTGAGGTTCGTCCCCTTCGCGTTGCGTCAGACCGAAGGGTGAACGAAGGAGGAGCCTGAGGGTCAATACTCCTTGTCGATCACGATCGCCACTTCGCGCGAGCCGACCAACGTCGGGTTCTTCCCAAACTTCCCTTCCAAATCTCCCGGCTGCGGCGGTCCGGCCTGGCCGTCCCGGTCGATCCGAGCGATCACATCCACCATCCCGCGCAATTCCGTCCCGCTGGCCATCACATCCTGATTGGTAATTTCGAAGGCCACCGGGAACTTCGGATTGTCGATGCGCTTGGCCGCCAAGGGGCGCGGCGCGCCTTGCGGACGGCGGACGATGACGAACAAGACGTCCGTCGGGCCGACCTTCGAAGCCAGGGCCGGCGCAATCGTCACCTGCCCGGCCACCACGCCGCTGCCCGACGGTTTCTCGCAGCCATGCGCCAGCCCCATCCAGGCGGCGATGCCGGCCAAGGCGATCACGCCGCCGGCCATCCCGATCACCCGCATCGTTCCTTCGGTCACCGTGTTCCTCCCGCGCGTCAGGGCCAGTTCGAACGGTCAACGCGGCGCATTATACAAGCCGGGCAGGGGAATAGAAAGGGAGCTTTCTCCCGGCGAGGAGGCTGTTGTATGATACGGCGCGGCAGGCACCGTTCGCCGGTGACACACTCACTCTCCGTCCGCATCTGATCGACGCGGACGGCGTAGCACACTCGACTGCGAGGGAGACATGGCCAATCCAGGATTTCAAGTGTCGTTGGACGTCAAGGGTCGATCCTGTCTGGTAATCGGAGGCGATGACGAAGCGGCCGACAAGGTCCAACGTTTGCTGGACAGCGGCGCCAAAGTCACGGTGATCAGCCCCACCTTGAACGACCACCTCAAAAAACTCACAGCCGCCGCCAAGATCCTGCACCGGGTCCGGCTGTTTCGGTCCACCGACGCGCAAGGCATCTTTCTCGTCATCAACAGCTTGCGGCAGGATCAGGACTTTTCCCGCTCGCTCTACGAATTGGCGCTGAAAGAACGGTTTATGTTGTACGCCCTGGACCAGCCGGAATATTCGACCATGATGCTCCCGGCGGTCGCGCAGCGGGGCCATTTGCGCCTCGCGATCAGCACCAGCGGGGTGGCCCCGGCCCTGGCCAGCAAGCTCCGGCAGGACTGCGAACAGATCTTCGACGACGAATTCGAACGGTTCCTGAACTGGTTGAGCGCGATCCGGGACGAAACCAAATCCGCCGAGCCGGACGCGGAGCAGCGTCGCGCCAAACTGCGCGAAGCCGTCGAAGGCTTCACGCTCAACGGCACCATTCACTATCCGAAGGCCTGGCTCGACGCGCGCCGGGAACAGCAAGCCTGATTGGAAGGAGCGATCCATGGTCCTCTTGGAATTCAGCATGTCTCCGCTGGGCAAAGGGGAGAGCGTGGGCAAGTACGTGTCCCGGTCCCTGGACATCATCGACAAGAGCGGGGTGGATTACCGGCTCAACCCGATGGGCACAGTGCTGGAAGGGGAATGGGACGAAGTCTTCGGGGTCGTCCGCAAGTGCTACGAGAAGATGAAAAAAGACTGTGGCCGCATCTCTTGCACGATCAAGGTGGACTACCGCAAGGGACACAAGGGACGCCTCGCCGGCAAAGTCGCGAGCGTCGAGAAGAAGCTCAAGCGGAAACTCAAGACCTAAAAAGCGTGAAGCGGGCGACGAAGGGTGGCCGACCGAGAGCAACCCGGCTGACGAACGGCGCCCGTATTCGGCGGCGGCACGATGCGTTGCCCCCAGACTGCCAGCCCAGGTCATTGAGTTAGTCGCTCGCCTCATCGGATTAACAAAACGGCTCGCGACACCCATACCGCCGTTGTGTAGACAGCTCCCGCCATGCCGCCGGCCTCAACGGGCATCCGTTCCATCCGGGTCCAAAAAAAGAAGGGGTAACAGGGACAGGCCGCTTGTAGGCCTGTCCCTGTTGAGACATTGGGCGCGTGAATCACCGCGCATCCGCTTACCTGCGACAATGCAATTCCTGCCGGCACGCCCGTCAGTCTCTCCTTGACATAGTGTACAGTTGTGCATATAGTCGGCGCTGTGGATTTCGAATGGGACGAGGACAAAACAAGATCGAATCGGCGCAAGCATGGAGTGGATTTCGCAGACGCAGTGCCGGTGCTCAGCGATGACCATGCCGTCACTATTCCGGACGAACAGGCAACTGAAGAGCGGTTTATCACGATTGGCCTGGATGCTCTTGGCCGGATGCTGGTCGTGGTCTATGTCTGGCGCGGAGAACGAATTCGTATTATCTCGGCCAGAAAAGCGACGACATTCGAACGCACGCAATATGGGAGATAGGCAATGAAGAAACAATACGACTTCAGTCAAGGCAAGCGGGGAGCGGTCGTCCCAACCCCTCCGGGTAAGACACGGATCACGATTCGATTGGATGACGATATCCTAGACTGGTTCCGCGCACAGGTCCATGCAGCCGGCGGCGGAAACTACCAGACGCTGATCAATACGGCCTTACAGGACTATATTGCGCATCGCCGGGAACCGCTTGAAGACACGCTACGACGAGTGCTGCGGGAGGAGTTACCGAAAAAGGGCGCGCGGCCACCCAAAGTCCTCCAGCGGACGGGCTAACATTCGGTCATATCGGACACCAATACCACGGGCGACGAAGGGTAGCCGACCGAGAGTAACCCGGCTGACGAACGGCGCCCGTATTCGGCGACGGCACGATGCGTTGCCCCCAGACTGCCAGGCCACGTCATTGAGTTGGTCGCTCGCCTTATCGGATTAGCAGAACGGCTCGCGACACCTATACTGCCGTTGTGTAGACAGCTCCCGCCATGCCGCCGGCCTCAACGGGCATCCGTTCCATCCGGGTCAGAAAAAAAGAGGGGGTGACGTGGACAGGCCGCTTGTAGGCCTGTCCCTGATCCTATATGATCGGCACTAGTTTTTCTCTATCGGTCTGGTTGGCCGAAGCAGAGCTCGCCTTATGAGCATTGAAGATTATGTAAGAGCCCAGCGAAGCAACCTCGAATCTATCAAGGTTCATAGCTCAGCTCGTATCAAACTTCGTTATTTTATGTCTGACCAGAGAGTGATCGAGCGAGAATTAATCACTCTAACCGGTATCCATGCCAGCATATTGCGCATTTTTGATGAATGTTTTGACCACGTGTTCTTTGGCAACTCTGCTTGGGTGCAAACCTGGAAGACATTGGAAGAGAAGGCTCGCCCGTTGGCTGAGCCGTTTGAACCGACTCAAGAAGTGAGCGATTAAGTTCCAAGAACGGGGGACAGGTTTGTAAGCGACCTGTCCCCCGTTTACTCTCTCTCCCCTCGGCTGGAACGGTTGGGCAGGGAGGTGGCGGCACGGCGGAGATTGGGTACCAAGAGCCGGACGAGCGCCGGTCGCCGGACTCTGCTCATCCGTTGAGGCGACCGGCCAACCGTAAGGGGCAAGGGAGCGGTTTGAGATCAGCGCATCGTGCCGCCGCCGAGGCTGTCAACCGTTCGTCAGCCGAGGCTCTTGAAACTTAATGTATATTCAAATTGATGGCGATTAAAACACTGAAAACTTGAAGTATTTTGTGGGGTTCTTCTTGACGTCTTCGATCAGGCCTTCAACCTCGGTCAGTAGCTTGTCCGCCCGCTGGTAGAGTTCGTCCTGGTTGATCAGCTTGCCAGCCGTACCCTGGTTCCCCTCCACTTTGGCCAACAGTTGCTCGCCACGGCTGGTCAAATTGTCCAGCCGTTTATAGAGGGTCGGATCGGCCAGTCTGGCCAATGTGCCGTTTTGATCGTTGAGCTTGCCGGCCAGGGCGTTCAGTTCCTTGACCGCCTGGTTGGCCCGGACATAGAGCTCCTTGTCCGTCATCAACTGCCCGATCGTGCCCTGGCCCTTCTCGACTTTTTCCAGCAAGGCCACGCCCTTTTCGGAGGCGATCTCGATGTTCTGCATCGCCTTCTTGGACTGTTCGTAGAGCGCCGGGTCGGACAACAGTTTACTGGCCGTGCCCTGCCCCTCGTTCAGCCGCACGAGAATTTTCTGCATCTCGTGCAGCGCCGCATTGACGTTGTCCAGCGTGGCGGTCGCGCCGGAAGCGAGGTTCGTCAGGTCCGACTCGGCGTCGCCGACCAGCACGCTGCCCGGCGCCAAGGCCGGCTCGGTCTGGCTGCCCGGCAGGATCTCCAGAAACTTGTCGCCCAGCAGACCCATCGGCCTGATGCTGACCTTGGCATCCCGATGAATGTGCGGGGCCACGGCCTTCTGCACCGTGAACAGAATCTCCACGTTGGGGGAATCCTGGGCGATGGCGATGCGGTGCACGTTGCCGATATCCACCCCGTTCATACGCACCGGCCCTCCGACCTTGAGGCCCTGGGTATGGACCACGGTGGCGCGGAACTGAACCTGGCGGGCAAAGAGCCCCATGCCTTCCTCCAGGTTCATGATGACCCCGATCAGGATCGCCAGGGCCACCAGCACCAGCATGCCGACTTTCACCTGGGCCCAATGGAGATGCGCCTGCCGACTCATGAGTCTCTCCGCGACACGGACACCGGCTCACCCGTGATATCGTCCCGATTGGGCAACGGCTTCCATTCCGACGGCAGACTGCCCGGGTCGAGGAATTGCCTGACCTCCGGCCGCTCGCAACGTCGGAGTTCATCCGGGGTACCGTCGAAGGCCAGTCGTCCCTTGACGACCAAGATCATCCGGTCCGCGACCCGATACGCGGTCTCCAAATCGTGCGTGACGACGACCTGGGTGACCCCCATGGCCTTGAGTCGGAGTATCAGCCGGCCGATCAGGCAGGTATTGATCGGGTCCAGGCCGGCGGTCGGCTCGTCGTAGAGCAGGGTCTTGGCCCCGCTGGCCAGGGCTCTGGCGATGCCGACCCGTTTTCGCATCCCGCCGCTGAGTTCCGCCGGCATCTTGTCCAGAATGTCGTCCAACCCGACGAACTTCAGGCTCTCCAGCGCCTTCTGCTCGATCTCTTCGTCGGAGAGCAGGCCCTGTTCCCACAGGCGGTATCCGACGTTCTCGCGGACGGAGAGAGAATCGAACAAGGCCGCATCCTGAAATACCATGGCCATCTGTTGCCGGACCTGAAACAGATCGCGCTCCGGCAGACCGGTGATGTCCTGCCCGGCCACCAGGATCGAGCCCCTGTCCGGTCGGTACAGGCCCAGCACCAGCCGGAGCAGGGTGGTCTTGCCCGATCCGCTTCCGCCGAGCACGACCCTCGTTTCCCCCGGCTGGACCTCGAACGAGACGTCCTTGAGGATCAGCCGATCGCCCAGCGTCAACCGGACATCGGTGAATGCGATCATCGGCTCCATGCAAGCGGTCCCTCAGGCAAACGCCATGAAAAACTTGGTGATAAAAAAATCGCTGGCCAGGATCAAAATGGACGAGTAGACCATGGACTGGGTGGTGGAGACGCCCACGCCGGCCGTGCCTCCCTTGGTCGAAAAGCCCGCGTAGCAGCTCACCATGGCGATGATGAACCCGAAGATCAAGGGTTTCACCAGCCCTTGGACGATATCGTCCATCTGAATCGCTTCGAACGCCCAGGTCCAGTAAAAATAGGAATCAATGGCCAGGTACAGCCTGGCCACCAGCCATCCGCCCAGAATGGCGATGCAATTCGTGATCACGGTCAGGACCGGGATCATGAGCAGGCAGGCGGCCAGCCGTGTCGTCGCCAGCTTTTTGATCGGATCGGTGCCTTCCGCTCGGAAGGCGTCGATCTGTTCCGTCACTTGCATGGACGCAATCTCGGAAGCGATGCCGGTGCCCACGCGTCCGGCGATCATCAGGGCCGCCAAGACCGGGCCCAGTTCCCGGACGACGCTTTCGCTGATCAGGCGCGACACGTACATCGTGGCCCCGTAGGGCTCCAGTTGGACGGCGCCCTGGAGCGCCAGGACCATGCCCGTGAACAAGCCGGTCAACATTACGATGAATAGAGAGCCGACACCGATCCGGTCCAGCTGCAGCATGATTTCGCGAAGGTACCAGGGAGGCCTGACCAGCCCGGCGACGGTCTGGGCGCAGAGGAGCGTGAATTCCTGAACGATCAGGACTACGTTGAACAGTTTGGCGGCGAGATTGAATGAGGTCGGCATCACCACACCGGGTTTCTGCCTCAGCGACCGCTATCAGGCGCCCATTATAGGGCAACCGCCTCACGCGAACAATGAGCGTCCAGCGGCCTCGGGCACGGATGGAACCGGTGACGAGGCTCAGGAATAGACCCGCAACACCCTCGGGCCGATCCCGCAGAGGACTTCGTAGGGAATCGTCCCGCTCCAGGCAGCCAGGTCGGTCGCCAAAATTTCCTCTTCCCCTTGGCGTCCGATCAAGACCGCGTCGTCACCGGGGCGGACGGTCGGCAGGTCCGTTACGTCCACCAACGTCATGTCCATGCAAACTCGCCCCACGACCGGGCACCGGCGTCCCTGCACCAGCACCTGCCCGCGGTTCGATAAGGCCCGGCTGTAGCCGTCCGCATAGCCGATCGGCAGGACGGCGACTTTGGACGGCCGGCTGGCGATGAAGGAGCGGTTGTAGCTGACGCTGTCGCCAGACGCCAGGCTCCGGACTTGCGCGATCCGGCTGCGCAGCGCGAGGATCGGTTTGAGCGGTACCGCCGGGCCGCCTTGCGGGGCCGTGGAATAGCCATAGAGCATGATGCCCGGACGCGCCGCATTGAAGTGCGCGGCCGGATGGCCGAGGATGGCGGCACTGTTGGCGGCATGGGCCAGCGGAACGGGAAGGCCGGCGTTCTTCACCTGCGCAAGGATGGCCTGGAAGCGGCCGATTTGTGTCCGGGTATAGGCCGGGTCGCTGTTGTCGGCGTCGGCCAGATGCGTCATGAGCCCTTCCAGACGGAGCGGACCTCGAAAGACGGGAGACTGAAGCAAGGGCAGCACTTGTTCCGACGTCAGGCCCAGCCTTCCCATGCCCGTATCCACTTTGAGATGGACCGGGTAGGGGGTCGGCCTGGTCCCCAGGCGGGCCGCGAGGTCCGTTGCAAGGGCTGGATCGTAAATGACCGGCGTCAGACTATAGTCCAGGAGGTCGGCGAACTGGCTTGGCGGCAAGGCCCCCATGACCAGAACGTGCGCCTGGATGCCGGCATCGCGGAGTTCGGCCCCTTCTTGGATCGTCGCGACGCCGAAGCGCGCGACCCCTTGCTGTGCCAAAGCCTTGGTGATGGCAAGCGCGCCGTGCCCATAGGCATCGGCCTTGACGACGGCCAGGATCTCGCAACCGGGAGGCAAGCGTTGCCGTGCCTGCCGCAGATTGAACGTCAGGGCGGCGAGGTCGACGGCGGCGATGGTCGAGGGGACGGCCGTGAGGGGAGACACGCTGGTGGTCGAGACCGAAGCGGACACGAGCCCGCTCAGATTTCGAGGATCTCCTCCTCCTTTTTTTTCAGGGTTTGGTCGACTTTTTGAACGTACTGATCGGTCAATTTCTGGGTTTCGGCTTCCGCCTTGCGCAGATCGTCTTCGGACAACTTTCCGTCCTTGTGCAGGCTCTTGAGCTCTTCGTTGCCCTCGCGCCTGATGTTCCGGAGCTGGACCTTGCTCTCTTCGCCGTGCTTCTTGCACAACTTGATCAGATCCTTGCGCCGCTCCTCCGTCAGGGGCGGGATGGGGATGCGAATCAACTTGCCGTCGTTCGACGGGGTAAGCCCAAGCCCGGAGGCCTGAATCCCTTTCTCGATTTCCTTGATGAGCGCCGGCTCCCAAGGCTGCACCGTGATCAAACGACTCTCGGGGACGCCCAAGTTGGCCACTTGCTTGAGGGGGGTCGGGGTCCCGTAGTAGTCCACTTTCACCCCGTCCAGCAGGGCCAAGGAGGCGCGGCCGGTCCTGAGCGTGGCCAGCTCCCGTTTCAGATGTTCCAGCGCCCCTTCCATCCGTTCCTGGACTTGTTTGTGCGTGGGGCCCGACATAAGCCTCTCCCTCCGCCTCAGCGGCTGCCGGCGGTTACAAGCGTCCCGATCTTTTCCCCGCGTACGACCTTGGCGAGGTTGCCGCGTTCCTTCAGATTGAAGACGATCAGGGGCAGGTTGTTGTCCATGCAGAGCGTGACGGCCGTCGAATCCATGACCTTTAAATTCTTGTTGATGATGGACAGGAACGGCACCTCGGTGAACATCTTGGCGGTCGGGTTCGTGACCGGGTCCGCTTCAAAGACCCCGTTCACCTTGGTGCCTTTCATGATCACCTCGGCACCGATCTCCATGGCACGAAGGGCCGCGGCCGTATCGGTCGAAAAATAGGGGTTGCCGGTCCCTCCGGCAAAGATGACGACGCGCTTTTTCTCCAGGTGCCGAATCGCCCGGCGGCGGATGTAGCCTTCCGCCAACTGCCGCATCTCGATGGCGGACTGGACGCGCGTGGAGACGCCCTTGCGTTCCAGCGCGTTTTGCATCGCCAAGGCGTTGAGCACGGTGGCGAGCATCCCCATGTAATCCGCCGAGGCCCGCTCCATCCCGCTGGCACTGGCCGCGATGCCCCGGAAGATGTTGCCGCCGCCGATGACCAGCGCCACTTCCACGTTCAGCGCCGCGACGGCCGCCACTTCCTCGGCGAGGTTCTCCAACACGGCCGGCTGAATGCCATACCCTTGATCCCCGGCCAGAATTTCGCCGCTGATCTTGAGCAGGATCCGCCGGTATTTGGCGGAGCTCATTCGTGTCCCAGTTGGTACCGGGTGAACCGCCGGATGGCCATGTTCTCGCCGATCTTGGCGATCTTCTGCGCCAGGAGATCCTTGATCGTGACCGTGGGGTCCTTGATGAAGACTTGTTCCAGCAGACAGCTTTCCTGGTAAAACTTCTCGAGCTTGCCGTCCACGATCTTGGCCCAGGCCGGTTCCGGCTTGCCCATTTCCTTGGCTTGCGCCAGGTAGATCTGCTTTTCCTTCTCGATGAACGACGCCGGAATATCCTCGCGCTTCACGAAGGACGGGTTGGAGGCGGCGATTTGCAGGGCCAGGTCTCGGACGAAGGCCTGAAACTCCTCGTTCCGCGCCACGAAATCCGTTTCACAATTGACTTCCACCAGGACCCCGATCCGGTTGCCGGGGTGGATGTACGAGGCGATGATGCCCTCGTTCGTTTCCCGGCCCGCCTTCTTCTGGGCCGCGGCCAGACCCTTCTGCCGGAGATGCTCGATGGCTTTTTCGATGTCGTCGCCGGTTTCGACCAAGGCCTTCTGGCAATCCAGAATCCCGGCGCCGGTTTTCTCCCGCAACTCTTTCACTAATGTCGCATTGCCTGCCATGCCCGTCACGCTCCCTTGTTGTAATCGTCGCTCCGTCTGGACGGCCCCGGGCTCGTTATGAAGCCGGAACGGCTTCCATGACCATTCCGCTCGCCCTGTGCACCTCTCCCTGGGCCTCGGGCTTCTCGCCTTCTTCACGCTGCGCGCGCAGGTGCGCGCCTTCGATGCAGGCATCGGCAATACGCGAGACGATCAGCTTGATGGAACGGATGGCGTCGTCGTTCCCCGGAATCGGATAATCGATGCCGTCCGGATCGCAGTTGGTGTCGACGATCGCGATGACCGGAATCCCGAGCCGGTTCGCTTCCATGATCGTGATGTGCTCGATCCGCGTGTCCAGCACGAAGACGCAGCCGGGGAGGCTGTTCATGCTCTTGATCCCGCTGAGATATTTCTCCAGCTTGACCCGCTCCTTTTCCATCTGGCCGACTTCCTTTTTGGTCAGCCGCTGGTGCGTGCCGTCGGTCAGAGCCGATTCGAACTTCTTCAGCTTCTCGATGCTCTTGCGGATCGTCTGAAAGTTGGTCAGCATCCCGCCCAGCCACCGTTTGTTGACGAAGAACATCCGGGCCCGCTTGGCCTCTTCTTCAAGAATGTCCACCGCCTGGCGCTTGGTGCCGACGAAGAGCACGGATTCGCCGGCCGCCACGGTGTCACGGACGAAGGCATAGGCCGCGTCGAACCGTTGCACGGTCTGCTGCAAATCGATGATGTAGATCCCGTTGCGCTCGCCGAAGATAAACCGCTTCATCTTCGGGTTCCAGCGGTTGGTCTGGTGGCCAAAATGGACACCGGCTTCCAACAATTCCTTGATTGCGACCATCCCCATCCGTTCACCTCCTTCCTCGGCTTGCGGAGCGCCCGACCTATCGGGCGAGGGGTGTTTCTCCCCTTGTTCCCAAGCTGAGCGGCGTGCGACACGCCAATTCGAATTTGAATAATGAGCCTTGCGGCCCTTCCTTACAGTACCGCTCCCTACGCTGCCAGAAATCGTACAAAGGCTTGAAAACGTAGCACGATTGGGGCCGAGTTTGCAAGTTGGAATCGCCCGGACCTACGACCGGTACGAGGCGTTGATGCGCACGTACTCGTAGGACAGGTCGGTCGTCCAGAGCGAACCCTGGGCCGATCCGATCCCCAAGTCGACCACGATCCGAAACTTCCGTCGTCGGAACAGCTTCTCAATGGCCCGCTCCGCATCGCGCCCCAGGCTGACGCCCTGCTTCACGATGGGAACGCCTTCGATGGCCAGCCCGATCCGCTCGGGCTTGATGCGCACGCCGGCTCGTCCGACGGCGGCCATGATCCGGCCCCAGTTCGCGTCTTCCCCGAAGAAGGCCGTTTTCACCAGACAGGAGGTGCCCACGGTGTCGGCGACCGCCTTGGCATCGGCGACCGATTTCGCCCCCTTGACCAGAACCTGCACGATCTTCGTCACCCCTTCGCCGTCGCCGCAGATGTGCATGGCCAGCGAGCGGCAGGCTTCGTTGAGCATCGCCTGGAATGATGCCAATTCGTTCGTGCCCTCGCGCAACGGAGCATTGCCGGCCAAGCCGTTTGCCAAACAGAGGACCGTGTCGTTGGTGCTGGTGTCCCCATCCACCGAAATACAGTTGAACGACAGGTCGGCTGCCGCCCGCAACGCCCGTTGCAAAGTGGGCTGTGCGATCGCTGCGTCCGTGGTCAGGTAGGCGAGCATGGTGGCCATGTTCGGATGGATCATCCCGGACCCTTTGGCCATCCCGCCGACCGTCACCGTTCGTCCGGCAATCTTCGCCTGCAAGGCCACTTCTTTGGCCTTCAGATCCGTCGTCAGAATCGCCTTGGCCGCCTCATGCCCTCCGGTCCGGCGCAGACGCTGGACCAATCGCGGGACCCCGTCTCTGATGGCGGTCATCGGCAAGAACTGGCCGATGACCCCGGTGGACCCGACCAAGATCGAGCGCACCGGAACGCCGAGGCTCTGGGCCGTCAGCTTGGCCATTTCTTTCGCATCGGCCAATCCCTGTGCGCCGGTGCAGGCATTGGCGTTGCCGCTGTTGACGATGAAAGCGCGGCCGATCCCTTGCCCCTGCTTGAGGTGCAGCCGATCCAGCACCACCGGAGCGGCGGCAACTTGGTTGGTCGTAAACAATCCGGCAACCGGCCCCGGTTGTTCGGAAGCCACCAGCGCCAAGTCCAAGATCGAGGGCTTCTTGATGCCGGCGTGGAGACCGGCGGCGAGAAAGCCGCGCGGAGCCGTGATCCCACCGGGGATCTTGTGGATGGTCGTCGGTTTCATATTATCGCGAAATCCGGCAGGGGAGGACGGCACGTCTTCTCACGGGAAGATTCCCGGCGAGCGAAGGCCCATGTCTTCCGGAAAACCCAACATCAAGTTCATCGCCTGAATTGCCTGACCCGCCGCCCCCTTCACCAGATTGTCCAACGCGGCAACGGTGATCACCCAGCCGGATCGGGCATCCGCAAATACAGCCAGATCGCAGAAATTCGACCCGCGGACGTGGCGGGGGTTGGCCGACTGATTCCCGCTCTGGAGCCGGATGAACCATTCATCCTTGTAAAAGCTCGCATACAAAGCCCGCACCTCGTCTTGCCCCAGCGGCTCGCGCAACCGGCAATAGGCCGTGCTGAGAATGCCGCGATTCATCGGCACCAGGTGGGGAGTAAAGGCAACGCGCACGGTGTCGGCCTTCGTGGCCGATCGTTGACTCAACAGACCCAGCTCCTGTTCGATCTCGGGAATATGGCGATGTTGGCCGATCTTATAGGCTTCCAAGGATTCATGGGCTTCGGGAAAATGATAGGGGAGCGCCGGGCTCCGCCCGGCACCGGAGACTCCGGATTTGGCGTCGATTACGACCGTATCCGGCAGCACCACCCCCGTGGCGACCAGGGGAGCCAGCTGCAAGATCGCCGCGGTCGGGTAACAGCCTGGCGAAGCCACCAGGCGCGCCGTCTTGATCGCATCCCGGTGCAGCTCCGGCAGCCCATAGACTGCCTCGCGCAACAGGTCCCGGTGAGCATGCGGCGTCTGGTACCAGGTTTCATAGAGAGCCGGATCTTTCAAGCGATAGTCGGCGCTCAAGTCCACCACCCGCTTGCCGGCAGCCAGACAAGCGGCGACCGGTTCCAGCGATTTCGTATGGGGGAGGGCCAAAAAGATGACGTCGGCGCGCTTCGCGATCTTCTCCGGAGCCAGGGCTTCGAAGGACAGGGAGAGCACCGACGCCAAGTGAGGGAACGAGGCAGCCACGGGACTCCCGGCCGATTTTTCGGACGTAACCGCCGCGATCTTCACGCGCGGGTGCCCGAGCAGCAAGCGCAGCAACTCGCCGCCGGTATACCCGCTCGCCCCCGCCACCGCCACCGTGACTGTCCCGGTCATGCCCATGTTCCTGGCTCCTTCGACACCAGTACAACCATCAGGATGT
>JAGWTI010000134.1 GCA_028876065.1 Nitrospirota bacterium | reverse complement strand
GCAAGAAGTCTGTCCGCATTTATCGAGGCCTATAATGTGCGCGAAGTCGCCAATGGAGGCGTGAAAATTGACCGTGTTACGCCGGGCAAGGAGGGAAGTGCTGGGGATGCAGCAGAGGGGTACAAGAATATTCCATACCCTAGAACAGACTTCGCCGCCGAAAAACTCACGGCTTTTGTTAACCTTGACCTTTCTCAGATTCGCGGCTTTGGGCTTGGAGAGAAAGCAGAGTATCTGCTGATTACTCTTGCGCTGTTCAAGATTGAGAAATTTCTGAAAGAAGGATTACGCCTTCGGACGGCTTGCGATTTGGAAGTCGTCAAGACAAGAGTGGTGAAGCCCGATGCTTTCGCATTACCGAATCTGGAGACCTTGACTACCGAGATTCCTAAACTGATCAAGGCTGTGGAATCGGAAGGTAAATTCGCAAAGCCTCCTGTAACCACTGTTTCGTTCAAAGGTGAAAAGAAATGATCGCCCTGCGCATCCGGTTCATAGCTGGCCGGTATCACACGACTCCCTGGGGGCGGCATGTCAACGAAGGGGCTGTGGAATGGCCTCCCTCCCCATGGCGGATTCTGCGGGCACTCATTGCAATCTGGCATCGGAAGTTTTCCAACGAGATTCCTGAATCCTCAGTCAGACCATTGATCGAACGATTGACCGATCTTCCCATCTTTCATTTGCCAAAGGCCGCATTGGGGCATACTCGGCACTTCATGCCGCAGGAGCCTCCCACAACACCGCCTAGGACCAAAGTCTTCGACGCCTTCGTAACCACTCATCCTGATGATTGTCTGATCGTAGCTTGGCCCTATGTAACTTTATCGCCAGAAGAGCGAGAAGTGCTGGCGAGCCTGGCTTCCGGGCTGAGTTACCTAGGCCGTGCAGAAAGTTGGGCAACGGCCGAGGTGTTGGATCAATGGGATTGTGACATCAATTGTCGTCCGATTGAGGCCGGAGTGTCAGCCGAAGGAGAACGAGTGCGTGTGCTTGCCACGATGACACCGGAGATGTTCGCGATATGGAAAACAGGTTTTGAGGCTAAGGCTGTTGGCGTCGCCACCATGGCGGGCAAAGGGGGGAGAAAGAAAAAGGCTGCTTCGAGCATGGTTTCTCCTGATCTGTGGAGCGCGTTGCACGCGGAAACCAGCGATCTTCAGAAGCAGGGCTGGTCGGCTGCACCTGGAAGCCGGTGGGTAGACTATGTAAGGCCAGACGATGCGTTTCGTGTGACGTATCGACGGAAACCGAAGCTTGAGCAGATTCGGCCGACTGTCGCCCGCTTTGCCCTCCTCAGTGCCGTGTTGCCTCGACTGACCGATGCCGTGCTGATCGGAGAGCGTATGCGGCAAGCGCTGATGGCTAAATCGCGAGGCTTGAATGGAACCGAGCATGCCCTCCCCGTATTCTCAGGAAAGGGACCGGATGGCCATCCACTGAATGACAGCCATACGCATGCCTTCTTTCTGCCCAGCGACAAGGATGGTGACGGACGGATTGACCACATGATCGTCTATGCTACTCAGGGTTTCGACAAGCATGCTCAGCAAGCAGTAGGCATGCTCAAGAAGCTTTGGGGCTCCGGTGGACATGATATCTACACGGTGCTCATTGGGCTTGGCCATCCACAAGATTACGGCGGATTAGCAACACGTGATGGACAAACCTCAACATGTGCCCGATCCCGAATCTGGCGGTCTGTAACTCCCTATGTCCTGACGCGCCATCCAAAAAAGAATGGCAGGGATTCCCCAACTTCACAGGTTGCGAGAGAATTAGTACGTCGCGGATTCCCGGAGCCTGAGCAAATGGAACACCTGGACCACGGAATAATTGCTGGGAAGAAAGTGCGCTGGTTGGAGTTTCGGCGAATTCGGACCGGAGGAGGAGGACGATTCGCCGAGTCTCAGGGGTTCGGGTTTAAGATCACATTTGCCGAGCCAGTCCAAGGGCCCATTGCCCTCGGCTACGCCTGCCACTTCGGCCTCGGACAGTTTGTGGCGGCGGACTCCAAAGGCGTGAACGGTGAAACGTGATGGGTGATGAGCGGCGGGGGAGGGGCATCTGGACATGATCCTGGACCCACGGCGGATTGAAGTGCTGGACGAGGCGATGGCGGAGGTCCTGCGTCGGAAGACGCCGGCGGAGCGTCTCGCGATCGGATTCGGATTGTGGCGATCGGCGCGGAAGATGTTGCGGGGGCAGTTGGCGTCGTTGCACCCGGAGTGGGATGCGGCGCGGCTCGACCGGGAAGTCGCTCGGAGGCTGTCGCATGGAGCTGTATGAGTTGCTGGCGCAAGTGGTCGAGACGTTTGAGCGGCTGCGGATTCCGTATCTGGTGACCGGCTCGGTGGCGGCCATGGCCTATGGGGAGCCTCGGTTGACCAATGACCTCGATCTCGTCGCCGACGTGCGCGAGGCGCAGATTCCCGGTCTGCTGGCGGCCTTTCCCCCCGAGTCCTTCTATCTCAGCGAAGAGGCGATCCGGGAGGCGATCCGGGCACAGCGCCAGTTCAACATCATTCATCCCGGCTCCGGACTCAAGGTGGACGTGATCATTCGGAAGGACACGCCGTTCGATCGCAGCCGGTTTGCGCGGGCGCGCGCGCTGCGTCCGGTCGAATCCTATGAAGCGGCCTTTGCGTCCGCCGAGGATGTGATCATCAAAAAAATGGAGTACTACCGTGAGGGCGGATCGGAGAAGCACTTGCGGGACATTACCGGCATGTTGAAAGTCAGCGGCCAGGAGATCGACGAGGCATACATCGTCGCATGGGCCGACCGCCTCGACCTGCGTGAGATATGGGATCTGATCAAGCAGCGCCTGAACGACACCCCGTAGTCCTTGCTTGTTCTTTGACAACTGAATAGCGAAAGGAGGCATGTGATGACAACGGATGCGAAGACCCCGCTGCCCCCGGTGATGGAGGAACCGCTGCTTCCGGCTCGGATGCTGAACGAGTTCGCCTATTGTCCCAGGCTGGCCTATCTGGAGTGGGTACAGGGTGAATTTGCCGACAGCGCCGACACGGTGGAGGGGCGGTTTCACCATCGCCGGGTGGACGAGGCGCCCCGGCGGGCCACGCTGCCCGCCGGGGCGGAGGAGGCGGATGACGCCGTCATTCACCAGCGCTCGGTGTGGCTCTCTTCCGAACGGCTGGGACTGACCGCCAAGATCGACTTGGTGGAAGGCACCGGTGCGGCGGTGGCGCCGGTAGACTACAAGCGCGGCAAGCGGCCGCATGTGGACCGAGGCGCGTGGGAGCCGGAGCGCGTGCAGGTGTGCGCGCAAGGGTTGATTCTTCGGGAGCATGGCTACGAATGCGACGGCGGCTTTCTGTATTTCGTTGGGTCGCGGGAGCGGGTGGCCGTGGCGTTCGATCAGGAGCTGATCGAGCGAACGCTCGAGTTGGCGTCGGAGATGCGGCGGGTCACGCGCGCGGACGCCGCGCCCCCACCGCTGGTGGACAGCCCGAAGTGCCCGCGCTGTTCGCTGGTGAGCTTGTGCCTGCCGGACGAAGTGGGCTGGCTGCGGGCGGATCGAGCGGGCGCGGCGGCGGAATTGCGCCGACTGGTTCCCACCCGTGACGACGCGTTGCCGCTCTATGTGCAACATCCGGGCGCGCGTGTGACCAAAGACGGCGACTGTTTGAAAATCCTGGACCGGGATGCCGTGCTGGGCGAAGCCCGCCTGGTGGAAACGTCCCATGTGGTCTTGTTCGGAGCCGTGCAGGTGAGCACGCAGGTGGTGCAGGAGTTGTGCAAACGGAACATTCCCCTGTCGTACTTGTCCAGCGGCGGCTGGTTTTACGGGCTGACGACAGGGATGACGCATAAGAACATAGACCTCCGGCGGCGGCAGTTCGCTGTAGCCGCCGACCCAGTGCGGTGCCTAGAGTTGGCCCGGCGACTCGTCCAGGCCAAAATTGCTAATTGCCGGACGATGCTACGGCGGAACCATGCGGCAGCGCCGGACACCGTGCTGCAAGATCTGAAGGGGGATATGCACCGGGCCGGGCAGACGCGCTCGCTGGAGGAATTGTTGGGCATGGAAGGGACGGCCGCCCGCCGCTACTTCTCGGAATTCGCCGGGATGTTGAAGTCCGGCGACGGGCCGATGCGGTTCGACTTCGAGGGGCGCAACCGCCGCCCCCCTCGCGATCCGGTCAATGCCCTGTTGTCGTTGGCCTATGCCCTGCTGGTTCGTGAATGGACGCATACGCTCCACGCCGTCGGCTTGGACCCTTTTCTGGGGGTCTATCATCAGCCTCGGTACGGACGGCCGGCTCTAGCCCTGGACTTGATGGAGGAGTTTCGCCCGTTGATCGCGGATTCGGTCGTGTTGACGGCTATCAACAACGGGGAAATCCGTCCGGCCGATTGCATCGAGCGGATGGGCACGGTGGCATTGACGCCGGGCGGGCGGCGGCAATTGATCGAAGCCTACGAGCGCCGCATGGGACAGGAGATCACCCATCCCGTCTTCGGCTACCAAGTCAGTTACCGCCGGGTGCTGGAGGTGCAGGCGCGGTTGTTCAGCCGGTATTTGCTCGGGGAAATTCCGGAGTACCCGTCGTTTACGACGCGATAAACGATGCGACGGCAATATCTGGTGACCTACGATATCTGCGACCCCAAGCGGCTTCGTCGGGTCTTCAAGACCATGAAGGGGTTCGGGGAGCACGTGCAGTTCTCGGTCTTTCAGTGCGACCTGCCGGCGATGGACCTGATCGCGCTGCGGCAGGCCTTGACGGAGATCATCAACCACGCCGAGGATCAGGTACTGATTTTCGACCTGGGGCCGACGGAGTCCAACCCGATCAAACACGTTGAGGCATTGGGGCGGAAGGCGGAGATGACAGAACGACAGACCCAGGTGATGTGATGCAGGAATTCGTGATGCCGAAACCCGCGAGCGGTCAAGTCGTGAGCCTAACGGCGGGACCGCTCGAAACGGACAACCCTCGGAAATCATAATGCAATGCAAGGAAAGGAGGTGAAGGCTGTTGCCCAAAAAGAGGCAGTGTGCAACACCATGTTCCGGTGCTCGCAGGGTGAGCCAAATGCTCATAGAAATTCAAGCGATGCCCGCGAACTGATTCCACGGCTTCACCGCCGTGGCCCCATTGAAGCAACCGCAAGCGGCTGCTGCCCTACAGCCAGCCGTTCCGATTCCACGGCTTCACCGCCGTGGCCCCATTGAAGCTCAGGGCACTGAGGCGGAGAAAGCGGCCTATAAACAGGATTCCACGGCTTCACCGCCGTGGCCCCATTGAAGCCATTGTGATCAGATAGAACACGGCCCACGGCGTGATCGGATTCCACGGCTTCACCGCCGTGGCCCCATTGAAGCCTGGCTGAGCCGAGCAGGGCCTTGTAGACGGTGGCGATTCCACGGCTTCACCGCCGTGGCCCCATTGAAGCCTGGGCCTCGAACGTGCGTCCTTGAGCGCGGGTTCGTGATTCCACGGCTTCACCGCCGTGGCCCCATTGAAGCGTGGATATGATGGCGAACACGGCCTATCTCGCCGAACTCGATTCCACGGCTTCACCGCCGTGGCCCCATTGAAGCCCAAACAGGCTATACAGGATAGCCATTCGCCTAGTGGATTCCACGGCTTCACCGCCGTGGCCCCATTGAAGCGACCAAGCACTCCGCCACCCAGAGCGGCGTGAAGAATTGATTCCACGGCTTCACCGCCGTGGCCCCATTGAAGCGTGAGGTACTGCTGGAGTCCCTCGCGATAGATGCCCCGATTCCACGGCTTCACCGCCGTGGCCCCATTGAAGCGGCA
>JAGWTI010000036.1 GCA_028876065.1 Nitrospirota bacterium | reverse complement strand
TTCCTGTCCGCTGACCTGACCACGCATCGGGACCCTCCTTGCTGGATGAACGAACGATGCGGATGGGATAACCACGTAGTCATATCTTGTCAACCAGACAATGAGAGTTTTTCAACAGCCTGCTAGTGCATTGCTTTTGACGAGCCCTTCCACAACCACTCTTCTTCCTAATGCGGCCTTTACGGTCTCAAACAGCTCTTCGGAAAAGCGGCATCTAACCGGATGGCCTGATACCTCTTCCCATATCCGAAATTCGTTTCCCTTGTGAATCGTTACCGACTCTAGGTTTCCAACAACTGACCCTTCTGCCTCAAAAACCTCCCCTAGGAGGGTATTAATGTGAGCGACAGATCGAGACGTTATATCTACTGTTTTTCCGTGAAATGCTATCGAGCATTTCCCCAATTTCGTCTGGTAATAAGCCCCAAGGTTCCTAACATGCTTCAAAGTTGCGTCAGCAAATGGCTTTGGTCTCGCAGCCTTTGCTTCAAGCAATGATAGTCCTTCAATGCAGGATCGCGGTATTAGATCAAGCATGTCCGGGTCATGGATGCCCGGCTTTAGCCGCGGAGATAGAATCATCGTTGCCGGACTCTGCTTTTTAAGGCCTTCAAGAGTCCAAGCCAGTGCGCCGAACGTTTGATTTGAAAGAGAGGAATCTACGTTCTTGAGGATGACGAGCAGTTCTCGGCAGGCATAAAGAAAAACTTCAGCGGAAAGGTCACCGTCCTTTCCGTCAAGCTCTATACGAACACTGTCTTTCATGGCCTGCCACCACGGTCCCAACTTGAAGGTGATTCACTGCGGGTGTATCTTAGCCATGAAGCCGGAATGCGCGGAAAGAATACACCCAATTCAGAGTCTATCGCAAGGATGCCTGAATTGCCAAAGAAGCGGATATCTCGCACTCCGTGCACTCGAAGGAAAATTCTCTACACCCTCTCTCATTTGAAGAAGCTCTGAAGAAGTTGCTGCAAATAAAGCCTCCCAAGAAGCCGCGCAAGCCGAAATCCTCCCTTAAGCGCTAGCTGCTCCGTTTTTTCTCGTTTCTTCGCGTTTCCACGGCCAAAGCCGCAGTATAGCCTTGATCTGCTTATCTTTGTGGATTAACATAGCTTCGTATCTCATTCAGAAACCGCAAAATTTTCTTGACAAGTATATGCATGAGAGTATATTACGCGAAAAAAGTGGGAAGAAGTGGGAGTGAATGGTTTGTCTGGTGAACATGAGAAAGATCTCCATATTCCGGTGTTGGCTGAAGAAGTGGTCCGGGGGCTGGGCTGCAGGCCCGGGGGCCGATATGTGGATTGCACCGTTGGGTATGGAGGCCATGCAGCCCTCATTCTTGAGCGCAGCGCCCCTGATGGGACGCTCATCGGCATGGATCAGGATGAGGCGGCCCTTCGTGCGGCCGGAGAGCGGTTGCGGCCCTATGCCGGTCGCATGCGTCTCGTTCGGGGAAATTTTCAGGAGCTGAAGCAGCAGTTGCGCGCATTGGGCGTCGCGGAGGTTGACGGCGTGATGTTTGATCTGGGTGTGTCGTCAGCTCAACTGGATGAACCGACGCGGGGTTTCAGCTTTCTCGCCGACGGTCCGCTGGACATGCGGATGGATCTGCGTGCCTCTCTCACCGCCGCTACCCTCGTCAACGAATTGCCCGAGCAAGAGCTGGCCGACGTGATCTATCGCTACGGGGAGGAGCGGTATTCGCGGCGGATCGCGCGGGCTATCGTCCGCGCGCGGGCCGTCCAACCGCTGGCCCGGACCCTGGAGTTGGCGGATGTGGTTCGCGGATCGGTCCCGCCGCCCTATCGTCACGGGCGCATCCACTGCGCCACGCGCACCTTTCAAGCCCTGCGGATCGCCGTCAACCGCGAGCTGGACCTGCTGGAGGGCGCGCTCCGGGATGCGGTGGAGGTGCTCGCGCCGGGAGGCCGGCTCTGCGTGATCTCGTTCCATTCTCTCGAAGATCGCATCGTCAAGCAGACGTTCCGCAGCCTGTCGCGCGGGGACGCCCCCTGCCTGTCCTTGCTCACGAAAAAACCGCTGGTGGCGTCGGAGGACGAGCGGGCCGCCAATCCGCGCGCGCGGAGCGCGAAGCTGCGCATCGCCGAACGTCTGACCGTGGGGAGGGCTGCATGAAAACGTTGGCCGGCATGACCGTCGCGGGGTTTCTCCTGTTGCTGCTCTGCGTGTGGGAACGCGTGGACATCGTACGCGTCGGGTACCAGATCGAGCAGCTCAAGAAACAGAAAGTGCAGCTCCAGCGGGAGCGGGACGAGCTGCGGGTGAAGGTGTCCAGCATCACCGCGCCGGAACGCATCGCCAGGGCGGCGACGGAAAAATTGGGGATGGGGCCCCCGGAGCAGGGACAGGTGGTGCTGGTGAAGGTGGCGCCGGACTTCGCGCCCGGTCGGGGAGCGGAGGTGCGGTTGGCCAAGAGCGACGTGGGGGTGCGCATACCGTGACGCCGACTGATCCCTATCGGTGGCGGAGAATCGCCGCGGGGGTCGCCCTGATGGCCGGGTTTGCGGGCGTGCTCTTCCGGCTGTTCACGCTTCAGGTGCTGCAGGCGGCGGAGCTGACGGAGAAGGCGGACCGGCAGCACCGGATGTCGGTGATGGTGGAGGGGGGCCGCGGGGGCATTTACGACCGGCAGGGGAAAGTGCTGGCGTTGAACATGGAGGTGCCGTCGGTCTACGGCATCCCGGCGTCGCTGGAGAATCCCGCCGGCGTGGCGCGCGACTTGGCGCGGGTGCTCCATGTCCGGGCCGATGAAATCGAGCGGAAGCTGAAGCGGGAGCAGAAATTCGTCTGGATCGCCCGCAAGCTGGACCCGGAGCAGGGGCGGAGTCTGGAGCGCCTGTCGTTGGAGGGGATCGGAACCAGGATGGAGGGGCGGCGCTTCTACCCGAAGGGGCCGCTGCTGGCGCATGTGCTCGGGTTCGCCGGCATGGACGGGCAGGGGTTGGAAGGGATCGAGCGGCGGTACGAGTCCTACCTGCGGGGGGAAACGCAAAAGGTCATCCTGCAGCGGGATGCGCTGGGGCGCACGGTGTTTCCGAAGGGGTTGAACGAGCAGGGCCCGGCGCCGGGACACAGCCTCACCCTGACGATCGACGAGGTGATCCAGTACATCGCGGAAAAGGAATTGGACGAGGCGGTGACGAACGCCAGGGCGAAAGGCGGGGTCGTGCTGGTGATGGAGCCCCGGACCGGCGCGGTCCTGGCCATGGCCGTCAGCCCGAAGTTCGATCCCAACAGCATGAACGGGCTGACGCCGGACCGCTGGCGGAACCGGGCGCTCACCGATGCCTACGAGCCTGGCTCGACCATGAAGGTGATCACCGCGGCGGCCGCTCTGGAAGAAAAAGTGATGGGGCCCGGCACGCTGATCAACGGCGAGAACGGACAGTTCTCCGCGGCCGGGCGGAACATCCACGATCATGAAAAACTCGGCTGGATGACGTTCGCGCAGATGGTGCAGAAGTCGAGCAATATCGGCGCGGCGAAAACCGGCATGGCGCTGGGAGAAGAGCGGTTGTACCGGTACCTCAAGGCCTTCGGCTTCGGCGAGCGGACCGAGGTCGATTTGCCGGGCGAAGCGGCCGGCCTCGTGCGGGATGCGAAGGATTGGGGCCGCCAGTCGCTGGCGTCGGTCGCGTTCGGACAGGAGATCGGGGTCACGCCCATGCAACTGCTCAACGCCGTGTCGGCCATCGCGAACGGCGGATGGCTGATGAAGCCCTACGTCGTGTCGGAGATTCGCGACGGCAAGGGAACGGTGGTGGCGCAGGCCGGGCCGCAAATCCGCCGCCGGGTGATTTCCGCCGAAACGGCCCAGGCCTTGACGGCGATTCTGGAGGGCGTGGTGACCCACGGGACCGGCGCCAAGGCGGCGCTGGCCGGATTCCGGGTGGCGGGCAAGACCGGCACCGCGCAGAAGATCGACCCGCAGACGGGACGGTATTCGCCGACCCTGTTTGTGGCCTCGTTCGTCGGGTACCTGCCGGCGGAGGATCCGCGTCTGGCGATCCTGGTGGTGGTGGATGAGCCGCGCACGGAGCAGTGGGGCGGCACGATCGCGGCGCCGGTGTTCCGGCGCGTGGCGGAGCAGGCGCTCCCCTATCTGGGGGTTTCTTCCAAGTCGCCGATCAAGCTGGCTCGGGCCGACGGCCGCGACGAGGTTGAGCGAACGGGAGCGGAGGTGAGGTTGGTGCAAGTGGCCTTGGCGGGAGATCCCTCGTGACGCTGGCCGAACTCGTCGAACCGTTGGAGACGGTGGCGCGGTCGGGCGGGCTCGGCATCGCCGTGACCGGCCTGACCGACGATTCGCGCGCCGTCCGGCCGGGCCATGTGTTCGTCGCGGTCAAGGGCGGCAAGGCGGACGGACACCGGTACCTGGCCCAGGCGGTCCAGGCCGGCGCGGTCGCGCTGGTGGTCCAGGACCCGGCGCCGGGCGCAGCGGTGCCGGTCATTCAAGTGCCGGATTCGCGCCGCGCCGTCGGGCTGCTGGCCAGCCGGTTCCATGGGGACCCTTCGTCCAAGCTGACGATGGTCGGCGTGACCGGGACGAACGGGAAGACCACGATTACCTATCTCTGCCGGTCCGTGCTGGAAGCGGCGGGGCGGAAGGTGGGGGTGATCGGCACCGTGGCCTACCAGATCGGAGCCGAGGTGATGCCCGCGTCCCACACGACTCCCGGCGCCGTCGAACTGCAGGAGCTGCTGGCGCGCATGGTGTCGGCGGGGCTGGATTCGGCGGTCATGGAGGTGTCGTCTCATGCGCTGGCGCTGGATCGCACGGCTGGCTGCGAGTTCGACATGGCGGTATTCACGAACCTGACTCAGGACCATTTGGATTTCCATGCCGACCTCGAAGACTATTTCCAGGCGAAGGTGCGCCTTTTCTCCGGCTTGACGCAGGAGGGGCGGAAGCTCCGGCCCAAGCGCGCGATCGTGAACGTGGACGACGAACGGGGCGCGCGCGTGTGCCAGGCCTGCCGCGTGCCCGTGTGGACCTATGCCGTGCAGCGTCCGGCCGACCTCCGCGCCGAAGCGGTACAACTGTCCCTGGCGGGCACGCGGTTTACCGCCGCGACGCCGGCGGGCCGGTTCGAGGTGGCCAGCAAGCTGGTGGGCGAGCACAACGTCTACAACCTGCTCGCGGCCATCGGCGTGGGGCTGCAGGAGGGGCTGGCGCCGGAGCAGATCTGCGCCGGGCTGGCGGCGGTCCGGAACGTGCCCGGACGCTTCGAGCGGGTTGAGGCGGGCCAGGATTTCACCGTCGTGGTGGACTATGCCCATACCGAGGATGCGCTGATGCGCCTGCTGGCCGCGGCCAACCGGCTCAAGACGGGCCGCATCATCACGGTGTTCGGGTGCGGCGGGGACCGGGATCGCGGCAAGCGGCCGAAGATGGGCCGCGTGGCGGCGGAACAGAGCGACGTCGTGGTGCTGACGTCGGACAACCCGCGCAGCGAAGATCCCCTGGCGATTCTGCGCGAAGTCGAAGTCGGCGTGAAGGAGGCCCTCGCGGCCGCGCCGGCTCGGACCCGCTACCAGGTGGTGGCCGATCGGCGCCAGGCGATCGAAGCCGCGATCGGCGAGGCGCGGACGGGGGATACGGTGCTGATCGCCGGAAAAGGTCACGAGGATTACCAGATCATCGGCAGCCAAAAGCTGCATTTCGACGATCGTGAAGTGGCGCGGGACGTGCTGCTCAGGCGCGGCCGCGCGTAAGGAGGAGCCGTGACGAACATTCAGCGATTTCAGGGCATCACGGTCTTGGGCGTCCAGACGAGACTGCGCGGCGATTCGTACATCCTCTGCAACGACCCGGAGACGGGGACGACCTTTGCGGTCCATCCGGGCGAAACCATCGGAGAAGCGCTGGATCGCGTCGAGGCGCGCTATCGGGAGGCGCTGAAAGGGAGTCATGGGAACGGCCACGGGGTTCATCGCTGAACAACCGGCGCTGAGGCCCGGCCAGCCGTATCCATGGGATGTCATGCCGCTGTTTACGGTGGAAGAGATCCTGGAGGTGACGGGGGCGCGGGTGCTGGCCTCGGGCGGGGGACGGCTGGCGCGTAGCGGGTTCCGCCGTCTCTGCACGGATTCGCGCCAGATCCGGCGCGGCGATCTGTTTGTCGCCCTGCCGGGCGAGCACTTCAACGGCAAGGAGTTCGTGGAGGCGGCGATCCGGAAAGGGGCGGCCGGCGCGCTGATTCAGGGGCAGGCCTGGGGCAAGACGGCGACCAAGCCGATCTTCGGCGTGCCCGATGCGGTGCTCGCGTATCAACAGCTGGCGGCGCACCATCGCCAGCGTTTTACGATGCCGCTGGTCGCGGTGACCGGGAGCAACGGGAAGACCACCTGCAAGGAGATGACGGCCTGCGTCCTGACCGAACGGGGGTCGGTGCTCAAAACGGAAGGGAATTTCAACAACCGGATCGGGGTGCCGCAGACGTTGCTGCGCCTCACGCAGCGCCATGACGCGGCCGTGGTGGAGATGGGCGTGGACCGGAAGGGGCAGACCACGCGCCTCTGCGAGATCGCCCATCCGACGATCGGCCTGATCACCAATATCGGGCCGGACCATTTGGAGTTTTTCGGCAGCCTGGACGACTCCGCCCACGCCAAAGCCGAATTGCTGGACTGGATTCCGGAGGACGGGGCGGCGGTGCTGAACGCGGACGACGCCTATTTCGACTACCTGGCGTCGCGGGCGCGCTGCCGGGTCCTGCCGTTCGGCCGATCGCCGCGCGCGTTGATTCGCGCCGCCGACGTGACGGTGGATCTCCGCCGGGGCACTACCTTCAGCCTCATCCTGCCCGACCGGGCGCGCGGCACGAAAGTCCAGCTGGCGGCGCACGGGGCCCACAACCTCTCCAACGCCCTGGCGGCGGCGGCCGTGGGCTATGCGCTGGGCATGAGCGGGGCGGCGATCGCGCGCGGGCTGGGTCGGTTCAGGCCCGCCGCCATGCGTTCGCAGGTGAAGGTCTCCCACGGGATCACGATCATCAACGATTGTTACAACGCCAATCCGGCCTCCATGAAGGCGGCGGTGACGCTGTTGGCCCAATTGGCCGAGAGGGGGAGGACGATTGCGGCGCTGGGTGATATGTTGGAGCTGGGGCCCGAGTCGCCGGCCCTGCATCGGGAGGTCGGAGGCCACCTGGCGTCCGAGGGCATTACGCATCTGATCGCCTGCGGGCCCTTGGCGGAGCAGATCGCGGCGGGCGCCCGATCGGCCGGCATGGAGGCCGATCGGATTCATACGGCGGCCGATTCGGTCGTCGGCGCGGCCCTGTGCAAGAAGCTGGCGCAGGAGGGGGACGTGGTGTTGGTCAAGGGCTCCCGCGGAATGATGATGGAACGGGTCGTCGAACAATTGATGAATGATAAATGATGAATGATGAGCGGAGAGCGGACGGCGCCTTAATTCATCGTTCATCATTCATCGTTCATCGTTCATCGTTTCAGGTGGTACTGACGCATGCTCTATCTCTGGCTCTATCCGCTGCACACCGAGTTTTCCTTCCTGAACGTCTTCCGGTACCTGAGCTTCCGGATCATTTATGCGGCGGTCACGGCGTTCCTGGTGGCCTTCGTGCTGGCGCCTCCGCTGATCCGGAAATTGCAGGAGATCCGGATGGGACAGCATGTGCGGGAGGACGGGCCCAGCACGCACCTCTCGAAGTCGGGCACGCCGACGATGGGCGGGTTGCTGATTTTGTTCGCGGTGGTGCTGGCGACGTTCCTGTGGGCCGATATCACCAACCGCTATGTCTGGCTGGTCGTGCTGGCCACGTTGGGGTTCGGGGCCGTGGGGTTCGCCGACGACTATCTCAAGTTCGTGCGGGGCCGGTCCAAGGGGCTCACCGCCGCGCAAAAATTCTTGGCGCAGGGGCTCGTGGCGCTCAGCATCGGCCTGGTCTTCTATTTTCTGCCCGGCTACTCCACCCAGCTCAGCGTGCCCTTCTTCAAGAACTTCACGCCGGACCTGGGGCTGCTCTACATTCCGTTCGCCATCCTGGTCATCGTGGGGGCGTCCAACGCCGTCAATCTGACCGACGGGCTGGATGGGCTCGCGATCGGCCCGATCATGATCGCGTCGCTGGCCTATACGATCGTCGCCTACGTCGTGGGAAACAGAATCACGTCGGAATATCTGTTGATTCCCTACATCGAAGGCGCCGGGGAACTGGCGGTCTTCACCGCCGCGATCTTCGGCGCCAGCCTGGGTTTCCTCTGGTTCAACACCTATCCGGCCTCCGTGTTCATGGGGGACGTGGGCTCGCTGCCCCTGGGCGCGGCGCTCGGCACCGTGGCGGTCGTGAGCAAGCACGAGCTGTTGCTCCTGCTGGTCGGCGGTGTGTTCGTGATCGAGGCGATTTCGGTCATCTTCCAGGTGGCCTCGTTCAAGTCGCGCGGGAAACGGATCTTTCTGATGGCGCCCATCCATCATCATTTCGAGATGAAAGGATGGGAAGAGCCGAAAGTCGTGGTGCGCTTGTGGATCATCGCGATCCTGCTGGCGCTGCTCAGTCTGAGCACACTCAAACTGCGGTAATGGAACGACCGGTGGAGCGAGATGTCATTTCCAGCGGAAACGGAACTCAGGGGCAAGCGCGTGACCGTGGTGGGGCTGGCCCGCAGCGGGGTTGCGGCGGCGCGTCTGCTGCAGGCGGTCGGAGCGCAGGTCACGGTGGCGGACGGAAAAGAGGCATCGGCCCTGGCCGAGCCCCTTTCGAAGCTGGACCGGTCGGCGGTGACGGTGCGGGTCGGCACCGGCTACGAAGCGGCGCTGGACGGGGCGGAGTTGGTGGTGATCAGTCCGGGCGTGCCCTTCCGTCTTCCCTCGCTCGAAACGGTGCGAAGGCGCGGCGTGCGGGTGATTGGAGAGTTGGAACTGGCTTCCCGGTTTCTGCGCGCGCCGCTTCTCGCCGTCACCGGCACCAATGGGAAGAGCACGACCGTCACGTTGATCGGGCTGCTGCTGGCCCAAAGCGGCAAGCGGGCGTTCGTCGGGGGCAATCTCGGCACGCCCCTGTGCGAAGCGGCCATGGCTTCGTACCAGGCAGGGCCTGGCGCCGGACCGTACGACTATGTGGTGGCTGAAGTGTCGAGCTTTCAGCTGGAGACGATCGAACGGTTTCACCCCAAGGTGGCGGCTCTGTTGAACATCACGCCGGACCATCTGGATCGCTACGACTCGCTGGGCGACTATGTGGCAGCCAAGAGCCGGCTGTTCGAGAACCAGACTCAGGGGGACTTGGCCTTGTTGAATCTGGACGACGAACGGGTTGCGCGGCTTGCGGGGACGATGCGCGCCAGGACCTTGGGCTTCAGCCGGACGCTGGCCCCGGATCGCGCCGGCTGCGAAGGGACGTTTCTGGACGGAGGCTCTCTGGTGGCGACCATCGGGGGGACGCGGCGGGAGATTTGCCGCCGGGACGAGTTGCGGTTGCTGGGCGATCATAACCTGTCCAATGCCTTGGCCGCCGCCGCCGCCAGCCTGGCTTGCGACTGTCCCGTTCCTGCCATGCGGGAGGTGCTGCGCACCTTTCCCGGCTTGGAACATGCCTTGGAGTTCGTGCGGGAGCGGCAGGGAGTGCGGTTCATCAACGACTCCAAGGGCACGAACGTGGACGCGACGCTCAAGGCCTTGGAAAGCCTGTCGCAGCCGATCCTGCTCATCGCCGGCGGCAAGGACAAGGGCGGGGATTTCAGCAAGCTGCGCCAGGCGGTCATGCAGCGGGTCAAGCGGCTGATCCTGATCGGGGAAGCGGCGCCGCTGATTCAGTCGGCGCTGACCGGATTCGACCGGATCGGCAAGGCGGCGACGTTGCGCGATGCCGTGGAACTGGCGGCGCGGGAGGCGACGGCGGGCGACGCAGTGCTCCTCTCGCCGGCCTGCGCCAGCTTCGACATGTTTGCCGATTATCAGGACCGGGGACGGCAGTTCAAAGCCTTGGTCAAGGCGCTGCCGTAAACGCGAAGAGCATATGGCTGATGGCGAATAGCATATGGTCGGAGCGGGAAACCTTCCAGACGGTTTCTTGGCCATATGCCATAAGCCATACGCTCTTCAAGTACGGCGGAGAAGAATGAATGTCGCGCAAGGGGATGCAGGGGGGCACGTTGGCGCTTCCTTGGCCGGGGGGCGGAGCCAGGCCGAAGGCGGCGGCGAAAGCCGACGGAGTCCTGTTGACCATCACGCTGCTGTTGGCGTTGATCGGGCTGGTGATGGTGTTCAGCGCCAGCGGAGTGGTGGCCGGCAACCGGTTCCACGATTCGATCTATTACCTCAAGCGGCAATTGGCCTGGCTGGCCTTCGGGTTTCTGCTGCTGCACGTGGCGTCGCGCCTGGACTATACCCTGTGGCAGCGGATGGCCTTCCCGATTCTCTGCGTCACGGTCCTGCTCCTGACGCTGGTGTTGATCCCGCACGTGGGCACGGTGGTGAAGGGCGCGCGGCGCTGGCTGCGCTTCGGCCCCATCTCCATCCAGCCGGCCGAAATGGTCAAGCTGGTGGTCGTCCTGTACCTGGCGGCCTACCTGACCAAAAAGGAGGGACGGGCCACGGAGTTCACGACCTGGTTCTTGCCGCCCCTGCTGGTGATCGGGCTGTTGGCCGGACTGGTGGTGCTGGAGCCGGACCTGGGCACGGTGATCGTGGTCGGATTGGTGACGCTGGTCATGTTGTTTCTGGGCGGCGCGCGGCTCGGACATGTGTTGGGCTTGGTATTGATGGCGCTGCCCGTGGTGGGACTGCTGGTCTGGCGGTCGCCCTATCGGATGCAGCGGTTGATGACCTTTCTGGACCCGATGAAGGATCCGACGGGAGCCGGCTTTCAGGTCAACCAATCGTTCCTGGCGTTCGGGAGCGGCGGACTCTTGGGCGTGGGGTTGGGCGAAGGCAAGCAGAAACTTTTCTTTCTGCCAGAAGCTCATACGGATTTCGTGCTGGCCTTGGTCGGCGAAGAAGTAGGGCTGCTCGGCACGGCGTGCATCATGCTGCTCTATGCGCTGTTGGTGATCAAAGGATTTCAAATCGCGAACCGGGCACGGGAACCTTTCGGCCGACACCTGGCGCTGGGGATCACCTTATTGATCGGGTGTCAGGCCTTGATCAATGCCGGGGTCGTCACCGGCATGTTGCCGACCAAAGGGTTGACCCTCCCTCTGGTCAGCTACGGCGGGTCGTCGCTGATGGTCAGTTTGCTGGCGATCGGCATCTTGTTGAGCATTTCGCGTGATCGGCAGGGAGGCAGGCCGGCGCCGGGGGCTGCCCGTCCGGTCGGCGGGAGATGAGGATTGTCATTGCGGCCGGCGGGACCGGCGGCCACTTGTATCCGGCGGTGGCTTTGGCCCGCGAGTTTCTGCGGCAGGACCAGGCGACGGAGGTGCTGTTCGTGGGAACGGCCAAGGGGATCGAAGGGAAGGTGCTCCCGCATGAAGGGTTCGACCTGCAGATGATCGCGGCCAAGCCGGTGATGGGGCGGAGCTGGTGGCAAGCAGTCCGGGCCCTGTTGGCCTTGCCGTCGGCGATCCGGCAGTCGGTGGCGATTCTGCGCGCGCGGCGGGCCGACCTGGTCGTCGGCGTCGGGGGATACAGCAGCCCGCCGGTGATCCTGGCGGCCTGGCTGCTGCGGATCCGCCGGGTGTTGTTGGAGCCCAATGCCTATCCGGGTTTGGCGAATAAAGCCACGGGGCCCTTGGCCGATCTCGTATTTCTTGCCTACGGCGCGGCGGCCGGCTCGTTCCCCTCCGGCAAGGTCCGGGTGACGGGGATGCCGATCCGGCGGGAGTTTTTGGAGAAAGCGGAAGACAGTAGGCAGAAAGCGGAAGGCAGTAAGCAGCAAGCAGCAAGCCATCCGCCTTCTGCCTTCCGCCTTCTGGTGTTCGGCGGCAGCCAGGGTGCTCACGCGATCAATCAGGCGATGGTGGAGGCCCTGCCGCACTTGCTAGGCATGAAAGATCGGTTGGCTATCGTGCATCAGACCGGCGAGGCGGATTATGCATCAGTGCGCGCCGCCTATGCGGCGGCCGAGCTGGCGGCGGAGGTGATGCCGTTTCTCTACGACATGCCGAAGGTGTTGCGGGCTGCCGATTTGGTGGTGTCGCGCGCCGGGGCGATCACGCTGGCCGAATTGGCCGCCTGCGGCAAGCCGGCCATTCTGGTGCCGTTGCCGACGGCGATCTATCAACATCAAGAGAAGAATGCCTTGGTGATGGAGCAGGCCGGCGCCGCGGTGTTGCTGCGACAATCCGAACTGACGGGGCCCTCGTTGGCGAACCAGATTGCGGCGTTACTATCCGATGCCGGTCGTCTGCGGGCGATGGGGGAACGGAGCGCGGCTCTGGGGCGGGCCGACTCGTCCGAAACCATCGTGGCGATGTGCCGGAGACTCGTGAAGGAGGACTATGGGACCAACCAACCTCTTGGAGCAACCGGGTCGTGAGCAGAGCCTTCGTCCGGACGGGATTGGTTCGGGCGATCCGTCCGCTAGACGGAACGGAGTGAGCGTTCGCGTGGGACCGACGATGTTCAGAAAGATTCAACACATTCACCTGGTCGGGATCGGAGGCTCCGGCATGAGCGGGATCGCCGAGGTGCTCTTGACGCTCGGCTACAAGGTGACGGGCTCCGATTTGAATTATTCGGAGACGGTGAAGCGCCTGGAGGAATTGGGCGGGCGGATCTTCATCGGGCACGACGCGACCAACGTGGGCGATGCGCAGGTGGTGGTCATCTCGTCGGCCGTGGCGCCGACCAATCCGGAGGTGGTCGCGGCCCGCGCGAAGGTGGTGCCGGTCATCCCGCGCGCCGAGATGCTGGCCGAATTGATGCGCCTGAAGTATGGGATCGCCATCGCCGGGGCGCACGGCAAGACCACGACGACCTCCATGGTGGCCGCGGTCCTGGCGCAAGCCGGGCTGGACCCGACGGTGGTGATCGGCGGAAAAGTGAACGCGCTGGGCAGCCACGCCCGGTTGGGCCGGGGCGACCTGCTGGTGGCCGAGGCGGACGAAAGCGACGGCTCGTTCCTGAAGCTGTCGCCCTCGATCGTCGCCGTGACGAACATCGACAAGGAGCATCTGGATCACTACGGGACGATGGAGCGGCTGGAGGGCAGTTTTCTGGAATTCGTCAATCGCGTGCCTTTCTACGGACTCGCGGTCCTCTGCGCCGACGACGAACGAATCCGTTCCCTGCTTCCCCGGGTGGTCAAGCGCTACCAGACCTACGGGTTGAAGGAGCGGTCCGGGGAGCCGGCGCCGGACTTCCGCGCGACCGACATCACGTTGAACCAGTGGGAGTCGGAGTTCCGGGCCTACCATCGCGACAAGAATTTGGGGCCGTTCCGGATTTCGATTCCGGGCATCCATAACGTGAGCAATGCGCTGGTGGCCATCGCCATCGGACTCGAACTGGATGTGCCGGTGGATCTGATCCGCAAAGGGCTGGCCTCCTTCGCCGGCGTCGAGCGGCGCTTCCAGCTGCGCGGCGAGAAAGGCGGGGTGATGGTGGTGGACGACTACGGCCACCATCCGAGCGAGATCAAGGCGACGCTGGCCGCCGCCAAGCAGGGGTGGAAACGGCGGCTGGTCGTGCTCTTTCAGCCCCATCGCTACACGCGCACGCGCGATCTGCTGGAGGAGTTCGCCCAGGCGTTCGGTCAGTCCGATCTCCTGTTCGTGACCGACATCTATCCGGCCGGCGAGCCGGCGATCCCCGGCGTGACCGGGGAAAAGCTCGCGGCGGCCATCCGGGCTTCCGGCCATCCGGCCGTCCGGTGGGTGGAGCGGAAGGAGCAATTGATCGAGCAAGTGCGGGCGGAGATTCAGCCCGGCGATCTGGTGGTGACGCTTGGGGCGGGCGATATCTGGAAGGCCGGTCCGGGGTTGCTGGAGCGGCTATGATCGGGGAGGTCACGATGCGAGAGGGCGGCAGGCAGGGGCTGACATCGGGGCCCAGGGTGTCCGTGCCGGATCGCAAAGTTCCCCACGTCAGGGATCTCCGCGCCGCCGTGGCCGGTCTGCGCGGGGAGGTCCGGTTCGGCGCGTCCCTGCACGAATTCACCTCGTTCCGCATCGGCGGGCCGGCCGATGCCCTCTGCTTTCCCGCCGACGTCGAAGACCTGAGCCGGCTCGTCAGGCAGGCCAAGACAGAAAAGATCCCGATCTTCGTGCTGGGGGGTACGAACCTGCTGGTGCGCGACCGGGGCATCCGCGGCCTGGTGGTGAGCCTGTCGAAGCTCACGGCCGTGCGCGACGAACCGGACTCCGTGGTCTATGCGGAAGGCGGAGTGGGCATGCCCACCCTGATGAAACATGCGATCAGCCGATCGTTGACGGGGCTTGAGTGGGCCGCCGGGATTCCCGGCACCCTTGGCGGGTCGGTCGTGATGAACGCCGGAACCAGGCTGGGGGAGATGAGGCAGGTGTTGAAAGCGGTCCGGCTGGTGGACCCGAAGGGGAAGATCCTGGACGTGCCGGCTTCGGCGATCTGGTTCAGCTACCGGCGCGCCAAGCTGCCGCGCGGCATCGTGGCGGGGGCCTGGCTGCAACTTCGGCCGGGGAACCGTGAGCAAATCGAGACCGTGGTGAAGGAGTATTTGCACCATCGCCGGGACACGCAGCCGCTGGCCCAGCCCAGCGCCGGCTGCGTGTTCAAAAACCCCCCGAACGACGCGGCCGGCCGCCTGATCGAAGCCGCGGGGATGAAAGGCGCCCGCGTCGGCGACGCCCAGGTGTCGGAGAAGCACGCCAACTTCGTGGTGAATCTGGGGCGGGCCCGCGCCGCCGATGTGATCGCCCTGATCAAGCAAGTCGGCCGGGCGGTGGAAGAGCAGACGGGGATTACGCTGGAGTTGGAACTCAAGATCGTCGGTCAACCGTAATCGAGAATTGACGATTGGTTCATGGGTTCAATGACTCAATGAAACAATGATGCAATGATTCAATCGAAAATGACCAAGAAGCCGCTGACGAAGGCCCGCATCGGCGTCCTGATGGGAGGCCAGTCCTCGGAGCGGGAGGTGTCGCTCCGGACGGGACAGGCGGCGCACCGGGCGCTGCTGCGTCTTGGCTACGATGCCGTGGCCATCGATGTGACCGGGTCCTTGGTGCAACAGCTCCGGGCCAAGCGGGTGGGGCTGGTGTTCCTGGCTCTGCATGGTCCCGGCGGGGAGGATGGGACGATTCAAGGTCTGCTGGAATCCATCGGGATGCCCTACACGGGCTCGGGCGTGAGGGCCAGCGCGATCGGCATGCACAAGGTGGCGACGAAGGCTCTGCTGGCCTATGCCGGCATCCCCGTCGCGGAGGGGACGGTGATCCGATCCGACCAGGGCCGGTCCGCGGGGTTGCCGGCCGGCCTGCATCTGCCGCTGGTGGTGAAGCCGGCTTCCGAAGGCTCCACCATCGGGGTCTCGATCGTACGACGGCGCTCCGACTGGCGTCCGGCGTTGCGCCGCGCCCATGCCTATGACGACGAAGCGCTCGTCGAGGCCTACATTCCCGGACGCGAGATCGGGGTGTCGGTATTGGGCCATGCCGGCAAGACGGTCGCGCTGCCCGCGGTCGAGATCGTGGCGCCGGGCGGCTTCTACGACTATGCAGCCAAGTACACGAAGGGACGCACGCAATATCTCTGCCCGGCTCCGCTCGAGCCGGACCTGGCCCGGCTGTTGAAGGACCTGGCCGTCCGGACCTATCGAACGATCGGCTGCGATGGAGCGGCGCGGGTGGATTTCCGCGTGACGCAACGCGGCAAGCCCTACGTGCTGGAAATCAACACGATTCCCGGCATGACCGAAACCAGCCTCTTGCCGATGGCGGCGGCGCGGGCCGGGTTGAACTACGACGCCTTGACCGAGTTCATTCTCCGATCCGCCCTCGATCGAGCGGCCGGAAGGATCGGAGCCCGTCAGGCCCAGCCTCCGGTCCGTGCCTTGGCGGGGGGGAGAAGGACGTCATGAAGATGAAGCAGTGGAGGGGAGCCAAGCAACGAACGCGCGCCGCCCGTCCGATGTGGGCGCCCAAGCGGACCGGCCGGTCTTCGTCTCGTTGGCGGCCCTCCGTCAAGCTGGGTCGTCTGGCCAAGTGGATCGGGTGGACCGGGTTGGCCCTGGCCGGCGCGGGGGCGCTCTGGTGGGGCGGGCAACAAGCCTATCGCCAGGCCCAGCCGGTGTTGCACGAGTGGCTGGAGGTCCGCGAGGTGACGGTGTCGGGCACCCATCAGCTCACGCGGGAGGATGTCCTGGAACGGTTGGGGCTGCAACCGGGGGAGACGCTCTGGTCGGCCAAACCGGCGGAGTTGAACGAACGGCTGATGACGCATCCCTGGATCAAGCAGGCCGACGTATCTCGTTCGCTGCCGCACCGATTGATCGTCTCGGTGGTCGAGCGCCGGCCCGTCGCTCTGCTGAAGGCCTCGTCCACGGCGCTCTTGTTGGACAAGGAAGGCCAGATCCTGACGCCGCTTCCGGCGCTGGACGTCGCCGAGTTTCCCGTGCTGGTCGGCGTGGATCCGGATCGGGTGATCCAAGGCGACGACCGGGCCCGCCAGTCGGTGCGGAACGGGATTCGATTGGCCGGCTTATTGAGCGATGAGTTCGACGGGTTGCCGGAGATCGACCTGGGCAATCCGGACAATGCCGTGGCCTATGTGCAGGGACTGCGGTTCCAATTCGGGCCGGCGTCGTTCGAGGAGAAATGGGAGCGGTATCGCAAAATCGACCGGACGCTGCACGTCAGCGTCGGCGACGAGCAGGCGAGTCCCAAGCATGAGATCGACTTGCGCTATCCGGGCAAGGTGATCGTTCGCGAAAGGGGGTGACCGACTGTGGGGAGACGTGATCACGTAGTGGTCGGGTTGGACATCGGGACGACGAAGATCTGCGCGGTCGTCGCGGAAATGACCGAAGACGGGACGGTCAACATCATCGGCGTGGGGTCCAGCCCGTCACGGGGGCTCAAGAAAGGGGTCGTGGTCGACATCGACCTGACGGTGGACTCCATCAAGAAAGCCGTGGAGGAGGCGGAGCTGATGACGGGCGGCCAGATCAACGCCGTCTACACGGGCATCGCCGGCAGCCACATCTCCGTGGCCCAGGCGCGCGGGGTGCTCGCGCTGAAGCGGCAGGAGGTGACCCGCCAGGACGTGGACCGGGTGATGGAGCAGGTGCGCGCCGGCATCATGGTCGAGCCGGGGCGGGAAATCCTGCACGTGATCCCGCGCGAATTCGTGGTGGACGACCAGGACGGGGTGCGGGAGCCGCTGGGCATGTCCGGGGCGCGGTTGGCGGTGGAGGCCCATATCATCACCGGCGCGGTGACCTCCGTGCAGAACATCAGCAAGAGCGTGAACCGGGCCGGTCTGGACGTGGTGGAGATCGTGCTGCAGCCGCTGGCCTCCAGCGAGGCGGTCCTCAGCAGCGAAGAGCGGGACCTCGGCGTGGCGATGGTGGACCTGGGCGGCGGGACGACCGATCTGGCGATCTTCGTGGACGGCAGCATTCGGCACACGGCGGTCCTGCCGATCGGCGGCCAGAATTTGACGAAAGACATCGCGATCGGGCTGCTGACCTCCCAGACCGAGGCGGAGAAGATCAAGATCAAGCACGGGATCGCGCGGGTGGACCTGGTCAACGACGGCGACATGGTCGAGGTCCCGAGCGCGGGGGACCGCCCGGCCAGGACCATCGCCAGGCGGGAACTGGCGCTGGTCATCGAGCCGCGCGTCGAGGAGATGTTCGAGCTGGTCCGCGACGAGATCAACCATGCGGGCTACGACGGGAGGCTGGGAGCCGGAGTGGTCATCACGGGCGGCACCTCGATGCTGGAAGGGATGCCCGATGCGGCGGAACGGGTGCTCAATCTGCCGGCGCGCCGCGGCGTGCCCACCGGCGTGGAGGGGTTGCGTGAGATCGCCGGGACGCCGATGCATGCGACGGCGGTCGGGCTCATCCTGCATGCCTGCCACCACATGGGCGACCTGGAGTCGGCCGGCCGCGGCGGGCGGCGGGTCGGGCGGGCCTTCGGCCGGATGCGACAGATGTTGCAGGAGTTTTTCTAAAATGCGCCGTCAGCCGTCAGCCATCGGCAGGAGGGAATGTCCCTGCTGACAGCCGATTGCTGAAAGCCGACGGCTCTTCAGAAAAGGGAGGAAGCACGATGTTCTCATTCGAAGAAGAAGACATCATGCCGGTCCGGATCAAGGTCGTCGGGGTGGGCGGCGCCGGCTGCAACGCGATCAATACGATGATCGGCTCCGGCCTCGGCCGGGTCGAGTTCATCGCGGCCAACACCGATGTGCAGGCATTGGGCCGTTCCATGGCCACGTTCAAGATCCAGCTGGGGCCGGAGAAGACCAGGGGATTGGGGGCCGGCGCCAAGCCGGAAGTGGGCCGGGAGTCGGCGATGGAAAGCAAGGACCGGATCCGGGAAAGTCTGGAAGGGGCCGAGATGGTCTTCGTCACGGCCGGCATGGGCGGCGGCACAGGGACGGGCGCCGCGCCGGTGGTGGCCGGGATCGCGCAGGAGCTGGGCATCCTGACCGTGGCGGTCGTGAGCAAGCCCTTCACCTACGAAGGCAACCGGCGGATGAGCCACGCGGAGGACGGGCTCCGGGAACTCAAGAAGCACGTGGACACGTTGCTCGTCATCCCGAACCAGCGCCTGCTTCAGATCGTGGACAAGAGCACTTCGATGCTGGAGGCCTTCAAGGTGGCCGACGACGTGTTGTTGCAGGCGATCAAGGGCATCGCGGACGTGATCACCACGACCGGCCACGTGAACGTGGACTTCGCGGACGTGCGCACCGTCATGACCTACACGGGCCGGGCGGTGATGGGGATGGGCGTGTCGCGGGGCGAGACCCGGGCCGTCGAGGCGGCGCAGAAAGCCATCTCCAGCCCCCTGCTGGAGGACGGGAGCATCGCCGGCGCTCGCGGGGTCTTGCTCAACATCACGGGCGGGCTGAACATGACGCTCCACGAGGTGGACCAAGCGGCCTCGATCATCCGCGAAACGGCCGATCCCGAAGCCAACATCATCGTCGGACAGGTCATCAACGAAGCGCTGAACGAAGAGCTGGTGGTGACCGTGATCGCCACGGGGTTCGACCGTGAGGAAGTCGGCCTGCCCGAGCGGCCCTCGCTCGATCGAGCGGCGGTGCGTGCGCCGCAACCGGCCATGGCCGGCGTGGGCGCCAAAGCCGCGGCGGAGGCGCCGAAGAAGAACCTCGAACACCCGACCTTCCTCCGCAAGTTGTCCGCGCAGCGGGAAGGGCAAGAGCGGTTGGGGTTGGTCATGGACGAGAACGAGAAGTGGGACGTGCCCACGTTCCTGAGGAAGCAGGCGGACTAGATCAAATTGACGATTGATTCATCGGAACATTGACGATTGCACGGACCTTGTTCGATGAATCAATGATTCAATGGTAACATCGTCAATGGCTTCCAGACACATCACGGTTCCGGCGTTTGCCGAAGCGCGTGAAGGCGTCCGGCATTTTTTCGGGACGCGGCAGGAGGCGGACCGTCCGGGTTGGGCTTCGTCCGTCGTCGTGTCGGTGACGCAAGTGCACGGCACGGAGGCCCTGGTGCTGGATCGGCCGGTCGAGCCGGGCGAGACCTTTTCCGGCGGGTGGGATGCGCTGGTGACGAACCAGCGGGAGGTCTTGCTCACGGTCAAGACGGCCGACTGCGTGCCGGTGCTGGTGCACGACCCGCGGCAAGGGGCGGTGGCGGCGATCCATGCCGGCTGGCGGGGGACGGTGGCCGGCATCCTGCCGCGCACGCTGGCCGTGATGCAGGAACGGTTCGGTTCGGCGCCGCGCTCGCTCCGAATCGGCATCGGCCCCTCGGCCGGTCCCTGCTGTTATGAAGTCGATGAGCCGGTGCTGACGAAGCTGCGCGAGCGTTGTCCCGATTGGAGTCTCGTGGTGCGGGAGACGGGGCCCGGCGCCTGGCTGTTGGACTTGCGGCACTTGCTCCGGCGTCAGGCGCAGGCCATGGGGATGGACGACACCGCCATCAGGACGGTCAATGCCTGCACGATCTGCCACCCGACGCTTTTTCATTCCTATCGACGGGAGGGCACGGCCCGGGGCACGATGGTGAGCGGCATCATGCTGACGCGCCGTTCGAAGAAACGATGAATGATGAAGGACGAACGATGAATGGTGTAAAATATCGCCCATTACTCCTGCGCAGTCGCAATCATCGTTCAGCCTTCTGCCTTCATCGTTGAGTGAATGTGGCGGACTCACGAAGCTCGGATGTCATCGGCCACAATGTGCGGGCGGTTCTTGACAACATCCGGCAGGCCGCGCTGCGAGCCGGCCGCCGGCCCGAGGCGGTTCGTCTGATCGCGGCGACCAAGACCGTGTCGCCGGACTCGGTCCTCTCGGCCATCGCGGCCGGCGTGCGTATCTTGGGCGAGAGCCGACTGCAGGAAGCGCTGCCGAAGATCGAGGCGATCGGCGCGCATGAAGGTCTCGAATGGCATTTCATCGGCCGGTTGCAGCGGCGCAAGGTCAAGTCGGTCGTCGGGCGGTTCCGGCTGATCCATTCGGTGGATAGCCTGGACTTGGCTGCGGAGATCGACCGGCGGGCGGCGGAAGCGGGCATCGTTCAGGCGGTTCTGATGGAAGTGAACATCGGGGACGAGGCGAGCAAGGGGGGGCTGGCTCCTGCTGCGGTGGCCGAGGCGGTGGCCGCGATCAAAGACCTGCCGAATGTTTCCGTGCGGGGACTGATGGCCGTGCCGCCGCCCTCGACCGATCCCGAGGCGGCCCGGCCGTACTTCCGGCGCCTGCGCGAGTTGGCTTTGTCGCTGCTGCCGCAGGGCCTGCAGGAACTGTCGATGGGCATGTCGCAGGATTACGCGGTTGCGGTGGAGGAAGGGGCCACGATGGTCCGTGTGGGCACCGCGATTTTCGGAGCGAGACATGGCTAGCCGAACCGTCGCGAAGAAACTGGCGTTCATCGGCGCCGGCCAAATGGCGGAAGCCCTGCTGGGAGGCCTCTTCGCCGCCCGCTGTTGCGAGCCGGATCTGGTGCGCGCCGCCGACGTGAGCCAGGAACGACGGGATCGCATGAAGAGCCGCTTCGGCATTCTGGTCGGCGCCGACAACAAAGAGGCGGCGGCCTGGGCCGACGTGGTTCTGCTCGCGGTCAAGCCGCAGATGATGGAGGCGGTGCTGGCGGAACTCGCGCCGGTGCTGCCGGGCCGTCTGGTCATTTCGATCGCCGCCGGCTGGTCCATCCGCCGGCTCGGGCAGCGGTTCGAAGGAGCGGGAGCTCCCGCCCCGCGCCTGGTGCGGGTGATGCCCAATACCCCGGCTCTGGTGCGTGAGGGGATGTCGGCGGTGGCTTGCGGCCCCGGCGTGAGCGAAGCGGACGCAGAACGCGTGCGGACTCTCTTCGAAGCCGTCGGCCGGGTGGTGATGGTCGAGGAGCGTCTCATGGACGCGGTGACCGGCCTGAGCGGCAGCGGACCGGCCTATGTGTTCCTCGCGATCGAAGCGCTGGCGGACGGAGGGGTGAAAATGGGTTTGCCCAGGCCGGTGGCCGCCTTGCTGGCGGCCCAGACGGTGCTGGGCGCGGCGAAGATGCTGCTGGAGACGGGAGACCATCCGGCCCGTTTGAAGGACCGCGTCGCGTCGCCGGGCGGCACGACCATTGCCGGATTGCATGAACTGGAGCAGGGGGGGCTGCGGGCCACCCTGATCGCGGCCGTCGAGGCGGCGACGAACCGATCCAAGGAGCTGGGAAGCTGATGTTTGTCGCCGGCAATCTCCTCAACGCATTGGCCACGGTGTTGGACTATGTGCTCTGGTTGTACATGTGGGTGATCATCGCGCGGGCCTTGATTTCCTGGGTCAACCCGGACCCGTGGAACCCGATCGTGCAATTTCTGGATCGCGTCACCGAGCCGGTCCTGGGGCCGATCCGGAGGCGGCTGAGCTGGCGTATGGGCCTCGACGTGTCGCCGATCATCGCGTTTTTGATTATCCTGTTCCTGCAAATGGCTGTCGTGCAAACGCTCAAGGATTTCGCCGTCCGCATGCATTAGGCCTGTCCAGAGAGGTGACCCATGAAGATCACGCCCCTTGACATCCAACAAATGCAGTTCCGGAGCAGCCTGCGCGGGTACTCGAAGGCCGAAGTGGATCGCTTCCTTGAAGACCTGGCACAGACGGTGGAGGGGCTCACGCGCGAAAACCAAGCCCTGCGCGAGAAGTTGGCGGCCACCGAAGACCAGCTGGCCAATCTCAAGAAATCCGAATCCACCCTCAGCCACGCGCTGGTGACCGCTCAGGCCTTTACGGACGATCTCAAGCAGGCGGCGCAGCGGGACGCCGAACTGATCATGAAGGAAGCGGAGTTGAAGGCGGCGGAGTTGGTCCGCGAAGCCCAGGCCGAACTCGCCGGCACCCAGCGGGAGATCTTGGACCTGCGCAAGCAGCGCCTGATGGCGATCGAGCGGTTGCGCTCGACCTTGCGCGCGTTCGAGCGGATGTTGGAGATCGAGATGGGCGACGAGGCGCGTGAGGACCAAGCGGAAAAGCTGATCGGCGGCTGACCGTGGTCCGCTTCCGTGACGGCCGTGACAACGCCCGTTTCCCCCCTGCGCGACGCACCTGCCGCGCGGCATTCTCATCCTGTGCGCTCCCCGACGGATGGCGATGAAGGCCTCCGATCCGATCGCCGGCGCCATGCAGTCCGCAGTGGAAGCGGGCGTATTCCCGGGTGCGGTGCTGCTGGTCCGGTTGCAAGGCGCGATCCGGTACCATCGCGCTTTCGGCCTGACGGCCTCGGTGCCTCTGCCTGAACCGGCGCATCGCGACACGATCTACGATCTGGCTTCCCTGACGAAGCCCCTCGCCACCGCCACTGCCGTGCTCTGTCTGGTCCAGGACGGGAGTCTGAGTCTGGACCGTACCGTTCAGGACTGTCTTCCCGAATTGCAAGGCTGCCCGGTCGGCAGGGCGACCATCGCGCACCTCTTGACCCACAGCTCCGGGCTCCCGGCTTGGCGCCCGTTCTATGAGCGGGTCGCCGACCAAGACAAGCTCCAACCGGGGTTCCTCGGCAGTCCGGCGGCGAAGGCCTATGTCCTGCAGTTGATCGGGGAAGAGGAACTGCTGGCGCCGATCGGGGCACAAGCGGTCTATAGCGATTTAGGGTTCATGCTGTTGGGCCTGCTGGTGGAGCGGCTGACCGGCCGGTCGCTGGCGGCTGTCGTCCGGGAGCGGATCTACGGGCCGATCAAGGCGGAACCGCTCTCGTTCGTACCAACCGAGGGGGCGCCGCCGGCGTTTGCCGCCAGCGCGATCGCGCCGACGGAGGACGATCCCTGGCGGGGCCGCATGCTGCGAGGGGAGGTGCATGACGAAAACGCCTATGCGCTGGGAGGGGTCGCCGGTCATGCAGGCCTGTTCGGCACGGCTGCGGCGGTGCTGGCCGTCTCCGGCTGCTGGCTGGACGCGGTGACGGGCAAACCGTCTTTGCTGCGGGCGGACCTCGCGCAGCGGTCCACCAGCAGGCAGGAGATCGTGTCCAGATCCAGTTGGGGCTTGGGGTGGGACAGCCCCTCGCCGCCTTCTTCGTCCGGAACGAAGTTCTCGCCCCGGTCGTTCGGGCACCTCGGCTATACGGGTACGTCCCTGTGGGTCGATCCGGAGCGGGAGCTGGAAGTGGTCCTCCTGTCGAACCGCGTCCATCCGACGCGGAAGAACGAGAAGATTCGGGAGTTCCGGCCGCTGATCCATGACGTGATCTACAAAGAGCTGATTGGCTGATCGTGGGATGGTCGGCTGGCCGGGCGACGAACGGTGCGTGCATTCAGTTGCGGCATGATACAGAAAGCCAGCCTTGTTTGACGAAGAGCGGGCGGAGGCATGTGCCTCTCGCTCTCGCGCCTCTTGCGGCACCCCTTCCACGGCGCTCTGAAGCGGAACCCTTCCGAAATTCCTACAGCCACGGTCTGGCGACCGTGGTGCTTTCGTCAGTTTCGGCTTTCCTTCTTCAGACGCCGGGCGGGGACCCCGCCGCTCCGGCGGACGCTCGCTCCAGGCACATGCCTCCTTGTGGAAGATTCTGCGGCTCTAAAAAAAGAGTGTACGGGGACCGACCGCTTATAGGCCGGTCCCCGTTGCTCGGATCGTGTGTCAAAATCGGCTGCTTGACAGCTCCGCGGAAACGACCGACAATCCCACTGTGCCTAAAGTACCGAGCTTTCCTAGGCGTACTGGCAAGCACATTCAACAGTAAGGCGCATGTTGTTATGCACGAACCGACTGTCACAAATTCAGCGTTCTCGTGTCCGCATTGCGGTGCGTACACAACGCAATACTGGTACAACGGCTATGTCAAGTTCATACGCGAAGACCCGAAGACGCCTGGTATCCCACCACCGGACTTTGTGGAACGAATCAAGCTACTGAAGGATTTGGAGCCAGAGAAAAGACAAAGTCTGACAGAATGGGGTCAGAGGATGCGGTCTAAGGCGCTTTTCGTCAGCCAGGACCGCGAGTACAATAACTTGCCGGCTCTGTGCAATCTCTTTCTAAGCCAGTGCTACAACTGCGAGCGATGGGCCGTCTGGGTAAACGAGGATCTTGTCTATCCGCCAAAGAGATTTGGCGCGATGCCAAACCAAGATTTGCCCCCGCATGTCTTGGCGGTAGTCGAAGAAGGGCGAGCCATACTCAATTCTTCTCCAAAGGGCGCAGCGGCTTTGCTTCGTTTAGCCATTCAGATGCTATGCAAGCATCTCGGCCAATCTGGCGAGAACCTCAACGAGGATATAGCAAACCTCGTGAAGCAGGGATTAAATCCTATCGTGCAGAGAGCTCTTGACGTTGTGCGAGTCATTGGAAACGAGTCTGTTCACCCAGGGGTAATTGATCTCAACGACAATAAGGACGTTGCCGTGAAACTGTTCGATCTAATCAATATTATTGCCGAACAGATGATTACTCATCCGAAGCATGTAGATGCGCTTTATGAGCAGCTTCCTGAAGCCAAACGGAACGCGATCAAGAAGCGAGACGAATAAAAAGTAAACCATGCGCACCTAATATTGCTCGGACCGGAAAATAGGGACAGGCACGTTGTTTTGAGGCGGTGACGTAATCGGCGGACTCTCAGCGTCCAGAACTCACAGGGACAGGTCCATCGGCGGCCTGTCCCTGACACTCTTTTTTCTTTTCCTTCGGCCACGGATGGAACGGCGGCGCGCTGAGGCGGACGGCATGGCGGCCGATGGCCTGTCGAACGCAGCTGGGCTGCCGCGAGCCGTTCTGCTGGTCCGGTGAGGCGAGCGGCCAATCGTAGGGCTCAGGAAAGCCACCCATCACCAATCGAATCGTGCCGCTGCTGAACGTGCGCGCCGTTCGTCATCCGGGGCCTATTTACCAGAGCGTAGGTGCGGCGAGGTCAGATGGGGGCAGAGATCGGCGCTGCGCTAGGTATCGGCGTAGTCGGTCCAGGTTTCTTTTTCGGCCAGATACCGGCGGCCCTTGAAATTGGGGCGGGTCCGGATGCGGCTGAAGCCCAGGGCCTGGAGTTTTTCCACCAGATTCTTGACGGCCGCGCCGATCGTGGGCTGGGTGTCTCCGTCCACCGTCAAGGCTTCGTACATCACCTTGCCCGCATAGCCTTGCGCCACGCGGCTGACCAGCACCGACCGGTTGAAGTAGCGGTCGCTGGGATCGGTCCCTTCGATCTGGTGCCGCTCGACGACGCCCTCTTTTTTGAAGGTCAAGGGAAGAGTCACGCCAGCCTCCGTCTCGCTCCGTCCGTGGTTCGGTCGCTTGAATCGCAGGCCGTGATTATAATCAGGCCGTCGCCGGACTTCAACCTTTGTTGACAACCTGCGGCCCCTATCCATATTATTCTTCAGCGGAGTTCCGCGGGAGGGTGTCTGTGTCTGCCAACTCGGTCATGAACGTGCCGAACAGCCTGACCCTCCTGCGCATCCTGCTCATTCCGGTCTTTGTGAGCCTGCTGGGCGATGAACGCTTCGACGCGGCGCTGGTGGTGTTGCTGATTGCCGGACTCACGGACGGCCTGGATGGGGTCGTCGCGCGGGTCACCAATCAACAAACCCGCATCGGCGCCTACCTGGACCCCTTGGCCGACAAGTTGCTTCTGACGGCGGGATTCGTGACCCTCTCGCTGCTTCATCTTGTGCCGGTGTGGGTGGCGATCGTGATCGTCGGGCGCGACCTGTTGCTCATGACCGCCACGCTGCTCGCCCGGTGGGCCGACCAGCGGGTGGATATCTCGCCCACGGTATGGGGCAAGGCGACCACCTTGCTTCAATTATCCTACCTGTTCCTGGTCGTGGCCTTCGCGTCCCGCCGCATGGAGCTGCAGGCCCTGGCGCCCCTCCTCTATCTTATGGTCGGAGTCACCGCGTTCTCCGGGGGCCATTACCTCTATCGCTACCTGTTCCGAGGAACGACGCATGCAACGGCGTAGAGCGGTTCCGATGCCTGTCGCAGACCGGATGGCAACGGGGAGGTCCTGATGGCCACCTTCGCGTATGTCGGGCGGACCGCGCAGGGCGTCACCAGGAAGGGTGAGGTCGCCGCCAAGACGAAAGAGGAGGCGGCCGCGCAGCTTCGCCAACAGCGCATCGCCGTGTCGTCCCTCCAAGAAAAAAAGGGCGGCGGCCGGTTCGGCTTCGGCGGAGGGCCCAACGTCACCGACCGGGACGTGGTGATCTTCACCCGCCAGTTCGGCACCATGATCAATGCGGGGCTGCCCCTGATCCAGTGCCTGGAAATCCTGTCTACGCAGAGCGAGAACAAGGCGTTCGGGAAGATCATCGGCGAGATCAAGCTGGACGTCGAGGGCGGCTCGACGTTTGCCGACGCGATCAGGAAGAAGCCGAAAGCGTTCGACGAGCTGTACGCGAACATGATCCATGCGGGTGAAATCGGCGGATTGCTGGACACGGTGTTGGTGCGCCTGGCCGTGCACATGGAAAAAGCCATGAAGCTCAAGGCCCAGATCAAATCCGCCATGGTCTATCCGGCCGCCATTCTGGGCGTCTCCGTCATCGTGATCTCCGTGCTGATGGTCTGGGTCATTCCGATCTTCGCCAAGATGTTCCTGGAGATGTCCGGCGGCAAGGCCGGTCTGCCTGGGCCGACCCAGCTGGTCATCGATGCCAGCGATTTCATGCAGGCGAACATCTTGTATATCGCGGTCGCGGGAGCGGCGGGCGTGTCCGGCGTGAAAAAGTATTATGCGACGCCCAAGGGCCGTTACAACATGGACAAGCTGGCGCTCAAGATTCCGGTGATGGGCGACCTGATCCGTAAAGCCGCGGTGGCCAAGTTTACGCGGACGCTGGGCACGCTTATCACCAGCGGCGTGCCGATCCTGGAGGGCCTCAGCATTACCGCCAAAACGTCGGGCAACAAGGTGGTGGAGGAAGTGATCGTCGGCGCGCGCAGCAGCATCAGCGAGGGGAAAACGGTGGCGGAGCCCCTCTCGAAGAGCGACGTGTTTCCCAAGATGGTTATCCATATGATCTCCGTCGGAGAGTCCACCGGCGCCCTGGACGCCATGCTCAGCAAGATCGCCGACTTCTATGACGAGGAGGTGGATGCGGCGGTCGCCTCGCTGACCGCGCTCTTGGAGCCGATGATGATGGTGTTCTTGGGCACCGTGATCGGATTTATCGTGATCGCCATGTATCTGCCGATCTTCAAGATGGCCTCGGTCGTCGGGTAGCCTGATGCGAGAAACGGGCCCCCGCTTGGCGCTCGCCTCGCGCACCGTGTTATCGTGCCGTCCACGCGCATCCCTCGGGTACCGATTGGCGTCGTTCGCGTGAGCGTCGTTGTCCTTGGACAGCGGCTGAACCCAGGAGCCTATGGAAGACCTGCGGGGGAAGCTGCACTGGCTGATGGGGCTGCGGGTGGTGGTGGTGACACTGCTGCTCGGGCTCTCCCTGGCGTTCCAGATCGCCAAGGGCGAGCTGGTGTTCACCTTCTATGCCCTCATCGTCTTGACCTATGCGATCACGATCGCCTATGCGCTGACGCTCCGGTACCTGACCGACCCGACAACGCTGCGCCCGTTCGCCTCCTTCCAGCTGGGGATGGATCTGCTGCTGGAGACGTTCCTGATCGCCAGCACCGGCGGCGTCGAAAGCCCGTTTTCCTCGCTCTATGTCATCACCGTCGCCCTGGCCAGCTTGATCCTCCGCCGGCGGGGCGGTCTGATCATCGCCGGGGTGTCGGTGATCCTGTTCGGGGTCCTCACCAACATCCAGCTCTATGGGTTGCTGGCCAGCCACAAATGGCTGTTGCCCAGCCGGCTCTCCGCCGCGGAAGCCACGCAGGCGTTGTTGCTGCACGGGTTGGCCCTCGTGCTCGTGGGCTGGCTCAGCGGCACGCTGGCCGAACAACTCCGGCGCACCGGGCAGACGCTGATCGAGAAGGAGCAGGGCTTGGTCCGCTTGCAGGCGTTCCACGAGAACGTCGTGCAGAGCATCAGCAGCGGCTTGTTCACCGCGGATCCGGAGGGGCGGATTACCTCCTTCAACCGTGCCGCGCAGGAAGTGACCGGCCATACCTTGGAGGCGGTGCTGGGCCGGCTCTGGTGGGAAGTCTTCCACTGGGAGCAGGGGGATCTGTTCAGCGGGGTTCCGGTCAACTTGGCCCAGCCGCAGACGTTTGAAGCCGAGGGACAACGCGCCGACGGCACCCGCCTGGTGCTGGGCGTGACCCTCTCGCCCCTGAACGAGCAGGGGACCCAGACGGGCTTGGTCGGGGTGTTCAAGGACCTGACGCAGGTTCGAGACATGCAGGAAGCCATGCGCCGCCGGGAGTGGCTGGCCACGTTGGGCGAGATGTCCGCCGGGATGGCGCACGAGATCCGCAATCCTCTGGCCGCGCTGGCCGGCGCGATGCAGATGTTGCGGCGGGATGTGGCGCTCGAGGAGACGAACGCGCGACTGATGGACATCGCGGTACGCGAGGCGACGAGGCTGGACGCCATCATCACGGAGTTTCTGCTCTATGCGCGGCCCCCGGCGCTCAATCTCAAGGAGTGCGATGTGAACGAGGTCCTGAGCGAGACGCTGGATCTGCTGCGTCATCAGGCGGCCTCGCGGCCGGATGTCCGGATCGTGCCTCAGCTGAGGCCGGGGCCCATGACCGCCCGCGTCGACCCGGATCAGATCAAGCAAGTGTTCTGGAATCTGGCCACCAACGCCCTGGAGGCCATGCCGTCCGGCGGCCAGCTGGCGATCTCGACGGGGCGGCGCTGGGTCGGGGCCGGTACGCGGAGCGGCGACGTGATCGAAATTACGTTCCACGATACGGGAGAGGGCATTAAGAGCGAGGCGCTGGACAAAATCTTCCTCCCGTTCTTCACGACCAAGCGGGAGGGGTCCGGGCTGGGGCTGGCCGCCGTGCACCGGATCGTGGACTTGCACGGCGGGTGGATTCGCGTGGACAGCCAGGAGGGCAAAGGGTCGCGTTTCGTGGTCTGTCTGCCGGTGTCGGCCCAGGAGGGGCCGCGCCTCTGGTACGAAGGACGAGAACCGTGGGGTAGAGAACCGTGGAAAAAATTCTAATCGTTGACGATGAACAGAGCATGCGGGACGTGCTGAGCATCATGCTCAAACGCGCCGGGTATGGCGTGACGGTCGCCGCCGACGGCGAAGAGGCCGTCGCCCAGTTGGGCAAGGACATCTTCGACCTCGTGATCACCGACCTGAAAATGCCGAAGGTGGGGGGGCTGGAGGTGCTCAAGGCGGTGAAGGATTCCTCACCGGAGACGGTGGTGCTGGTCATCACCGCGTTCGCCTCCACCGAGACCGCGGTCGAGGCGATGAAGCGGGGGGCCTACGATTACTTGACCAAGCCCTTCCAGGTGGACGAAGTCCAGTTGATCATCCGCAACGCGCTGGAAAAGCGGAGGCTCTCGACCGAAAACATGCTGCTCAAACGAGAACTGGCCAGCCAGTCCTCGTTCGCCCAGATCGTCGGGCAGAGCGATGCGATGCAGAAGGTCTTCGACATGGTCCGCAAGGTGGCGGATAACAAGAGCAACGTGCTGATC
>JAGWTI010000133.1 GCA_028876065.1 Nitrospirota bacterium | reverse complement strand
TCCGTGACGCGGGTCATGCGTTTCGCGGCCTCTTCGATTGTTTTCAGGTCGGCCGGCATGTCGCCATAGTCCTGCGCCGCCAGCTTCTCCTTCAAGAGCTGCAAGCGGCCGGTCAGGACGAAGAGGGGATTCTTGATTTCGTGCGCGACGCCGCTGAGGAGTTGGCCCAAGGCCGCGAGCCGCTCGATCCGGCCGGCATGGCGCTCCATCTGCTTGCGTTCGGTGACATCGGCCATGATTCCCATGATGCCGGTGATACGCCCCTCCGTATTCCGCAACGGGGCGGTCGAGAGGCTGATCGTGATCGGCGAGCTGTCTTTCCGCCGTCGCACGACTTCAAGACCGGTGAAGGCCTTGTCGCGCAATACACGCTCACGGATGGCACGATGCTCGTCCCGCTTCTCCTCCGGGACGATGGGGAGCGGACGTCCCAGCACCTCTCCCGCCGACCAGCCGAAGATGCGTTCCGCGGCCGGATTCCAGACCTGCGCGTTCCCCTCCACATCCAACATGGCGATCGCCAGCGGGGAGGCGTCGATCAAGGCGGACAGCGTCTCGTTGGTTTGGCGAAGGAGCCCCTCCGTCCGCTGGCGCTCGGTGATGTCCCGCAAGATGGCGGTATAGAACGTCCGCTCGCCGGCGGTTCCTTTCGAGAGCGAGACTTCCAAGGGAAACTCCGTCCCATCGGATCGGAGGCCATAGACGGTCCCCAACCGGCCCATGACCCGGTTGGTTTGGCCCGTCTCGCCATAGCGTTTGATATGCTCTCGATGGACGCCGCGAAAACGCTCCGGGACGAAGCGGTCGAGGGGCTGCCCGATCGCCTCCGCAGCAGCGCACCCGAACATCGTCTCGGCCGCGCCGTTGAACAAGAGAATGCGATGCGCGTGGTCCACCACGACGATGGCGTCCATGGCGGAGCTGACCAGCGCCGCCAGGCTCGCCTCGTTCTGCCGCGCCGCCGCTTCCGCCCGCTTGCGTTCGGTGATGTCGTAGTAATGCTCGATGCGGCCGCCGGCATACAGACCCGTGCGGATCGGCAGGCTCCGATGTTCGAGCCAGCGTTCCTCGCGTCCGTCGGCACCCGGCATATGGCACTCGAAGCACAGCTCGCCATTATTGCGCTCGTAGGATTGAAGAATTCTGGCTGCGAACTCGTCCGGCTGGTCGAAGAGAGCCTTGAACCGCTCCTGAATGAGCCGCCGCTTGTCCCGTCCGATGACGTCGGCTCGTCGCAATCCGAAACAGCGTTCCATCGCCTCATTGACCCACACCACCCGGAACTCGGCATCGAGGATGAAGAGGCCGACGGCGGATGTGCCCAGCACATCGTGGAGCAACGAGCGCTGACGGGCTTCGCTTTCCTTCAACTGCCGCCGCTGCTCGGCCTGCGCGAGCACCGAGTGGACGGCTGCCGTCAGCCGGCCGATGTGGTGCGGCGACTTGAGGACGTAGTCCTCCAGCCCGGCCTTCATCGCTTCCACGGCGATCTCCTCGCTGCCGGTCCCGGTGAACATCACCACCGGACAGTCGGGATACCGGCGCTTGACCTCGCGCAGGACCGTCAAGCCGTCCGTCCAGCCCAATTGATAGTCCGTGATCGCCAGGTTGAACCCGCCGGCCTCCAGGGCTTGCTGCAAACCGCTCAGGCTGTCCACCTCGTCGATCCGGGCATGGGGGAGTTCCTGCCGCAGCAGATCCCCGGCCATCCGACGAATCAGCGCATCGTCGTCGACGAGCAGGATGTGTGGCGCATCGTTCATGGACGGTCCTTCCGATCGTGGCCGAAGCGCGGGCTCCCCGCGAACGGCGGTGTCATCCGCGGCCGGCCCCCGGCGCCTGCGGATCAGCCGGCAGGGACGGCTCCGTCACCACGGGCAACCGGACGATAAAGGTCGCGCCGTGGCCCTCCTCCGATTCAACCCGCACCGTCCCGCACAAGATCATCAAGTTCGACCGCACGACCCAGAGTCCCAGGCCGGTTCCCTTGCCCGGCGGCTTCGTCGTGAAAAAGGGCTCGAAGATCTTCGTTCGGAGTTCGGGGGGAATGCCCGGCCCATCGTCTTGAATCCGGACCTCGATCCATTGCTCCACAGGAGCCGATGACTGGTCGCCGACGGCCGACCGCTTTGCGCTCACGGTCAGTATTCCTTGCCCGTGAGCCTCGGCCATGGCCTGGATGGCGTTCGTGACGAGATTCAGAAACACCTCCCGCACCTGTCCCGCATCCAACCAGGTGTCCGGCAGGTCCGGCGCGTAGTCGGCGCGCACGGCGATCCGGTTCTGCGCCAACTCGTTCCGCGCCAGGTCCAGGGTGCTCTGGAGAATATCCGGCACGGAGCAGCGCTGTTGTTGTCCGGCGACCGGCAACGCGAGGCGGAGAAATCGTTCTGTAATGCCCGTCAGACGCTGGGCGGTGTCCTGAACTTTCTGACAGTCTTCGGCCAAGGCTTCGTACTGCCGCCGCGCCAGTTTCTCCCGAACGATCTGCAAATAGCCGGTCAGGATGAAGAGGGGATTCTTGAGTTCGTGCGCGATGCCGCTCAGGAGTTGGCCTATCGCGGCCAGCCGCTCCAGACGGCTGGTTCTCGCTTCCACGTCCTTGCGCGCGGTGATGTCTTCGAATATCCCGAGGACCCCAAAGACTCGCCCCTCCTGATCAATGAGGGGCGTCTTGCTCGTGTGAACGGTCAAGACGCTCCCGTCCGGACGCGGCAGAGGCTCTTCAAAATTCAGTTTCGGTGTCTTGCTCTCCATGACCGATCGGTCGTCGGCCCGATACGTTTCCGCCTTGTCCTTCCATGACAGATCAAAGTCGGTCTTCCCGACGATGGCATCCGGCCCGTCAACCCCCGCGCCGCGGGCGAAGAGCTCGTTGCATCCGAGATAGTTCAGGTTGAGGTCTTTCCAGAACACATGCTGCGGGATGTTGTCGATAATCCGTCGCAGCATCTCGCGGGACTGTACCAATGCCTCTTCGGCCTGCTTACGCTCGGTGATGTCGCGATCGACTCCTCGATAACCGAGAAAACGCCCTTCGTCGTCGAAGACCGGCACACCGTTGGTCTCCAGCACAATCCGTCGCCCATCCTTGTGGAGGTTCGTGTTCTGAATGCCCGCAAAAGGCGCGTGCACCGAAAGGAACGCCTCGAAGATCGCGGCCACGCGCTCGGCCTCATCGGGAGGCATCAACTCGAACGGCGTTTTGCCGATGAGGTCCGCCGGCTCATAGCCCAAGAGATCTTTAATGCGAGGGCTGACATAGGTGTACCGCCCTTTTTGATCGATCTCCCAAATCCAGTCGCCGACCGTCTCGACCAAGGATTGGAACCGTTCCTTAGTCTGACGGACCTGCTGCTCCGCCCGCTTGCGCTCGGTAATGTCGCGGGCGGCGCCCAGCATGCGCATGGGGCGGCCCTCTTCCCCCTGCGCCAACCAGACCCTCAACGAAATGGGAATCACCGTGCCATCCTTCCGGATATATTCCTTCTCGCATTCATCGGAATAGCCCCGCGCGAGGGCCTGCTCGACGATGCGGGCATCCAGCGATGCCCATCGCACCGGTGTAAGCTGCTGGTAGGTCATGCCTCGGATCTCATCGCATGTGTAGCCCAGCATGTCCACGTAGGCCGCGTTGGCTTCCTCGATGACGCCCTCGAGGCTGGCGAAGGCGAGGCCATCCCGGCTAGTCTCAAACAAGTTGCGATATCGTTCCTCGGAAAGGCGAACCGCCTCCTCGGCCCGCTTGCGGAGCACCATGTCGCCGAGGACCTGCGCGGCCGCGCGCGCATTTTTCTTGGCCAGGTCGAGAATGAACGGAGGGATGGCTTCGTAGGAGCAGGACAGCTGGAGCAATTGCTCGACGGGTACCCCATAGGCTTCTGCCAGCTCCCGGAGTTTCTGCGGGTCTTGAGGAGGCGGGCCGTAGCCGAAATTGAGCGACCCGATGACTTCCTCTCCGGCCCGAATGGGCACGGCATAGAGCCGGATGCCTCCTTTACAAGGGATGTCATTCTCCTGGTCCGTCTCCATGGACACTTTCGAGGCGTCGTTCCAGCACGATTCATGGCAGAGCCATTTGCCGCTCTGCAAGGCGGCGCGGTTATCCCCCGTCCCGCACAGATGGCGGGATGCTTGGTCCATCAGGCGACACCAGCCCGAACTGAAGATGCCGCAGGCATAGTCCCCATTCTTCTCGTAGACCGCCGCGGAGGTGCCCAACAAATCGAGGTAGCTCCTCACGATGCCGACGAGCGTGGATTCGCCGACCGACCGCAAAATTTCCCCGGAGGTATTGAGCGCGAGCAAGTTGCCGTAGGGCGGCACATACTCTTCCGGCGGTAACTTCTTCGTCAGCAGCCATTCGATTTTCTTCAGCGACGCTTCCGCTTTCTTGCGCTCGGTGATGTCGCGGATTGAGCCTCTTACCCCAAGGAAGGTCCCATCGGCCGGCATGATCGGCTGAAAGGCCATGGACACCCAACGGAATGCGCCATCCTTGCAGAGCATCCGATAATCGAAGCCGGTTTCGGCGGCTCGGGCGAACGCTTGTTCGAGTTTGGCTTGGACCGTGTGGAGGTCTTGCGGGTGCACAATGTCCAGGAACAGCGAATCGGATTCCATGAACTCGGCCCGGCTGTACTGGGTAATCCGCTCGCAGGAGGGACTGACATAGACGAACCGCCGGTCGGTGCCCATCCAGAACTCCCAGTCCCACGTAAAATCTGCCACCGTGCGGAACCGGAATTCAGACTGACGCCGCACCTCTTCCTCGCGCTTGAGGCCGGTGATGTCACGGGCAATCGTGGAGAAAAACTCGACTGCGCCATCGGCAGATTTGTGAGCCAGAATCACCTGGGAAACCGGGATTTCCCGCCCATCCCTCGCCAGAAATACGGTTGCACCTTCCCAAAATCCCTTTTGCGCCGCCGCCGGGAGGCCCTCGCCCTCGATCAAGGTCCATACCCATTCAGGATAAAAGTCCGGAATCGTCATGCCGGATAAGTCTGCATCTTCCGCCAGCCCGACCAGCCTCCGACCGGCCCGATTGATATAGGACACACGGCCCTGTGGGTCGGCGATGCCCACGAAATCGGAGGTTGTCTCCAGGATGGTGGCCAGTCGTGCCCGCGTCCCCTCGATCCGCTTCCGCTCGGCGATCTCCTGTTCCAGACTCCGGTTGACTGCCCGAAGCTGGGCGGTCCGCTCGATGACCCGCTGTTCCAGTTCGGTAGTGAATCGACGGACTTGCTCCTCGGCCCGCTTGCGCTCGACGATTTCCTGCTCAAGCGCCTGTTGCTTGTTTAAGACTTGCTGGGTGCCCGCTTCGGCGCGACGCTGCGCCCGACGCTGCGATTCGCTCAACAGGGTGCTCACGATCCCGACGAACAAGTAGAGGGCCAGACCGATCTGATCGCGAAGCGCGACCACAGCGAACGACCCCCGCGGCGGGACAAAAAAATGGCTGGCGGCGAGAGCGCCAATCGCCAGGGCCAGCAAGGACGGCCCCCAGCCGGCGTACCAGGCCGTAAGCATGACCGCGACATAGTAGGGGCCATAGGGGAGGTGGTCGCCCAGGGCCGGATCAAGCATGACGCGGACGACTGTGGCCACAACGATGCTCAGGACCGCACACCCGTAGGCTGCGAGGAGAGAGCGTGCCGATGCGGAATTGTCCGTGGCGGTCATCCAGTGCCCTCTATGCGCGGCATCGTAGTCTAGCCTCATCCTCGTGGCTAGGCAAGTCCACTTAGTGCAACACCAGCACCGGACAGGGGGCGCGATGCAGGGCCGTATGGGATGCGCTGCCCAGCAAGAACCGCGCGGCGCCCTTGCGGCCTCGGGACCCCATCAGGA
>JAGWTI010000132.1 GCA_028876065.1 Nitrospirota bacterium | reverse complement strand
TTTTTTCCGGCACCCCGTCCGGCGCCGGGAAACTGGGGACAACCCTCCACCTGCTGATCAACATCGGACTCGGCTACCTCCGGCTTGGGCAACCGGCCACCACGCTGTCCGGCGGCGAGGCGCAGCGACTCAAGATCGCCGCCGAATTGACGGGGCTGAAACGTCCGCCGGCCTCCACCGAGCCGGCCAAGACCAGGGATCATCCCGGGGGCCAGACCCTCTACATCATGGACGAGCCGACGACGGGCTTGCATTTGGAGGACATCAAAAAGCTGTTGGCGGTCATCGGCAAACTGGTGGACGCCGGCAACACGGTCCTGCTCGTCGAGCACAATCTCGATGTGATCAAAGCCGCGGATTGGATCATCGACCTGGGGCCGGAGGGAGGCGATGCGGGAGGCAGGATCGTGGCGGAAGGGAGACCCGAACAGGTGGCCCAAAGCGCCGAGTCGCATACGGGGCGCTTCTTGCGCCCCCTACTCAACCTGGGCTTGTGAACAGTGGGCCGCCATTTCCAGGATGTTCAAAAAGGCCTCTCAGCAAGGCCGCAGCGAGCGAGAGGCCGACGCATACTCTTTGCGGTATGTGGAGGCCTTGAGCGATGCGAGAACGCCGCTGGAGGTCTTTTTCAACATCCTGCTAGTTGAGGCCGGGATCGGCCGGCATCTCGGCATACACCGCGTAGGGGCCGCCGAGCCCTTGCAGGATGTCCGGCCAGACCCGGTCCGGTTCCTTCTCGAACACGACGGTTGGATCCGCGGGCAGGGTGATCCAGGACCCGGTCTTCATCTCGTTCTCAAGTTGGCCCGGCCCCCAGCCTGAATAGCCCATGTAGGCTCGAAAGGCTCCGTTCCCGGCCGGCTTGCTCAACATCCGTTCGAGCGCCTCCACATCCCCGCCCAGATAGACCCCGTCGAACACATGGTGGGTATTGCCTGGCTCCTGCGTCATGCGATACAAGAGCAAGACGTGATTGGGCTGGACAGGCCCTCCGGCAAAGAGCACATGGCGCTGTCCTTCAAGGACCGGCACCTGCGGCAACGCTTCCGACACCGACACACCGGTCGGGCGATTGACCACCACGCCGAGCGCCCCCTCCGGCCCGTGCTCGCACAACAAGACCACCGTCTGCCGGAAGTTCGGGTCGCGCAACGAGGGAGCCGCGATCAGGAAGATGCCTTTGCCGAGGGGAACAGCCATGAGAGTATCCTACCTGCCGAATGGACGCCATTCAAGGGAGCGGCTCATTCATAGAGCTCCGGACGTCGGTCGCGCAACAGATCGTTATACCGGTTGAGGCTCTTGTTCCGGGCTTCGGCCGGATCGATATCGAGGACGGTGAGCTCCTCCTGATCACGGGCCGCCCGATGGAGAATGCGCCCTTTCGGCGTGACGATCTCGCTGCTGCCGATAAACGTCAACCGCTCCTGCCCGCCCCGCTCCTCCGCCCCGATGCGATTGGCCGTCACGCTGAAGAGACGGTTTTCCAGACAGCGTGTGACCATGGCATCCGGACAATGAGGCAGGACCAGATTGGACGGATGGCAGAGCACGTCCGCGCCCTTCAACGCCAACGTCCTGGCCGACTCCGGATAGAACCAGTCGAAACAGATCATGATTCCGACTTTCGCCGATCCGATGTCCCAGACCTGAAACCCCGTGTCCCCCGGCGCAAAGTACACCGTCTCCTCAAAAAACAAGTGGGCTTTGCGATACACGCCGACCACCCCGCCTGGCCCCGCGAGCAGGGCGGAGTTGTAGCAACGGCCCTGATGCCGCTCAGGAAGACCGGCCACGAGGTGGCACCGCCGCTTGCGAGCGAGATCCAGAAGGCGTTGCGTGGTCGGCCCGTCAGGGATGGGCTCGGCCAGGGATTCGACTTCTTGCTTCGAGACGAACTGGTAGCCGCTCGCGAACAGCTCCGGGAGCACCAGCACGTCGCACTGGACGTTGGCCAGCCGATCGGCCACGAGATCCAAGTTACGCGTGACCTGGCCGAAGGCCGGATCGAACTGAAAATATCCCACGCGCATCGACAAAAGCCCCCAAACGAAAACGGGCAGGGAACCCCCTGCCCGTTCATAGACGCTCGTCGAAAGCGGACTTACTTGACTTCAGACAGGTGCATGACCGCATTCTCCGCTGCCTTGGTGGCCACATCCGCATGGCCGGCCTTGCCGTGCTCCACAGCTTCCTTGAGCTGCTTAATGCCTTCCGCCAGGTGAGGATTGGGCTTCTCTTTTTGCGCCGCTTCGGCATGTTTGAGCGCGCCCTCTGCATGTTTCACCAACGCGTCCGCGTGGCCTTGCTTGCCGTGCGCGACGGCTTCTTTCGCATGCTCGACCGCTTCGGCCGCATGACCTTTGTCGGCCAGCGCCACAGAAGAAAGGACCGGCAGCGTCGCGAGCGCCGTCGCAACACTCAGCACCATGGCTCCCAGCAATACTTTCTTGCTCATCATGATATCCCTCCATACTCCGGATGTATTGCGCCGAGTTCACTCCGATGTTCATAATTCCGGAACACCGCCCCCTGCCGGGACGATACCAGCGAAGACTGTGAGTGTCAAGACGGCTTCGCCTCGCCTTCGTTGATGATTTTATGCAGCAGCTTGACGTCCGTCTCCACCGGCGCGGCAAAGTCACGACTCCATTCCCACCAGGACCCCGGGTAGTTCCGAACCTTGTCATACCCGACCAGCTTCAGCACGAAGTACAGCCAGGCGGACCGGACCCCGCCGGTGCAATAACAGATCACCTCGCGCCCCTCCTGGACCCCTTTCTCCTCCAAGGCCGCCTTGACCTTCTCCACATCCTTGACCGTGGCATCGGGGTTCAGGAAGCCATTCCACGGCACGCTGACGGCTGACGGAATGTGCCCGGGCCTCGGAATGCCTTGCACCTCCTTCCCGGCATACTCCTCCAAGCTGCGCGCATCGGCGATGATGGTCTCGGGATGGGGCCGCTTGACCACTTTCTTCAGCTCATCCTTCATGACGATCAACGACGGGTCCGGCTTGGCGGTAAACGATCCGGGCTTGACGGTCACGCCCATGTGCTCGAACCGGCGTTTTTCCGCCACCCATTTGACCCAGCCTCCGTCGAGGACCCGGAGTTGCGTCAAGCCCAAATACTGGAGCATCCAGAACATACGCCCTTCGTCGCCCCAGTTGTCGAAGGGATTCGAGTAGATGACGATGTCGCTGTCGTTGTTGATGCCGAGGGCGCGGATTTTCTGTTCCAGGCGGGACACGTCCGGGTCCAACAAGCCCTTGGCCGCCGCGTTCGGGTCGCTGAAGTCATGCCACGTCGCATGGACCGCCCCCGGGATATGGCCGCCGAACAGATAAGCCGCCTTGCCGCGCACATCGATCACCACCAAGCCCTCGCGGCCCAGATTCTGCTCCAACGTCTTCGTATCGATCAAAAACGGATGGATCATGATGCTCCTTTACGAATCGTCGCCTGCCCGCCGGCCGCCTCGGCGCCCGGCGCCGCACAGGCCAATCGCGCTTCCGGTTCGGGCCGGCTCAACGCCGTCTTGAGATCGCCCGTCAGCGGCAGGTCTCGTTCATAGACCGTGAACTCATACGGGTCCTTTCCCGTCAGTCCGTATTTCCGTTCCAGCATCTCGTGCTGGCTGTCCGTCAGAATATGATAGCGCACGCGGGTTTTCAATATGAGCCCGGCCGGCTCCTCCGCCGACTTCGGCAGGCGGTAGGTGAAGTGGTACTCCCGGCTGGCCAGGGGCAAGAGCCGATTATCGTACAGTTCCACGATGGCCGGCTGCCAGAGAATCCACCGTCCCATGGTCTCCGACTGACGGGCCAGCTCGCGGCCCGTCCCATCCTGTACGAGAAACTCGACCGTAAAGTGCCGATCCGGGTCGCCGGTTGGAATCTTATGGCCCGCGCCGGCATTGATCAGGGTCAGGGTGAACCGAGCCTGCTCTCCGGGCTTCGGGGCCTGGGGATCGGCCTGCACCTGCACGGCCACGGCCTGCTTGATCATCTCCGGATCGTGGCCCCCCCGCCACACATGCCGCCGTCCCGGCCTGATCGGCCCACCCGTCGCCACCGGCCGTTCCACCTCCGGCATGTGACAACTCTGGCAGATAAAGCCTTTCTCCTTCATGAAATAGCGCCCTTCATACTCGGCATAGGTCCCGCATGGGCCGACGTTGTAAAACTGCGCGGGCCCGGACACCACGTTGTGGCAGCGGGAACAGAGTTGGGCCGTGCGAAAATTGGGGTCGAACTTGGTGGGGTGCGGCGCGGCCGAATCGTCGAAAGGGCCCAAGATCACGCCATCCCGCACGTGGCAGGCCGCGCACGTGATCGCCTCCCGCTGGTAGGCCGGGTCGTAATGGGGATTCGGCTCCTGCACGGCCTTCTCCACGCGGCCGCGCGGGATCTCCTTGATCAACGTCGGCTGCTGATTTTCCAGCGGCGTGTGACAGTTCAAGCAGACCCAGATGTTGTTGTCTTTCTTCCAGTAGGCCTGGAAGAACGGATCGTCATAGGCCTGCGCATGCATGCTGCTTTTCCACTCCTCGTAAATCTCCCGGTGGCAGGTTCCGCATGACTCCGCCCGCAGACTGTCGAGTCCGGCCGGCACTGGCTGGAACGGAATCGCGTGCGCATAGTCGGACCGGAGGCCGAAGATCACCACCGGTTTGATTTCGGTGTAATAGACATAGACCAGGGCGGCCAAGGCCGCGAGGCCGATCGACGCAATCCCTAGGCGTGTCATCGCATCCCCCGGCCTCACGCGTCGAGCAAGGCGCGCACGTGCCGTTCGACGGAAGCCGACAGCGCAGTCAAATTGTAGCCCCCTTCGAGGCACGACAGGACCCGCCCGTGGCAATGACGGCGAGCCACATCGAGCACAATCCGGCTCAAGGCTTCATATCCCTCTTCCGTCAAAGCCATCCCGGCCAGCGGGTCGTCCCGGTGAGCGTCAAAGCCCGCCGAAATGATCACGAACTCCGGCTTAAAGGCATCGGCCGCTGGCACGAGGATCGTCTCAAAGACCTCGCGGTACGCGTCGTCCCCCTCGCCGGGGGACATCGGAACATTCACCGTCAGCCCCAGCCCTTTCCCTTCCCCTTGTTCCGTTGCCCGACCGGTGCCGGGATAGTGCGGGGACTGGTGCGTGCTGAAAAAGAGCACCGACGGATCGTTGTAGAAGGTGTGCTGCGTGCCGTTCCCATGATGGACGTCCCAGTCCACGATGATGACCCGCTCGATCCCGTGTCGTCGCTGAAGATGTCTCGCGGCAATGGCCACATTGTTGAACAGACAGAACCCCATCGCACGGTCTCGTTCGGCATGATGGCCCGGCGGACGGACGGCGCAGAAGGCATTGTCCACCCGGCCCACCATGATGGCATCGGCCGCGGCCATGGCCCCGCCGGCGGCCAAATACGCGGCCTGCAGCGAACCGGGCGACATCGAGGTGTCGGGGTCGAGCGATGCGCGGCCCTCGGCCGGCGCAAGAGTCTTCAACTGAGCCAGGTAGGATTGGGTATGGACCTGGGTGATCGCCTCGTCGGAAGCCTTGGCCGGCTCGATGCCGGTTACGCGAGCGAGGAGACCGACCGCTTCGAGCTTGGCCATGATCGCCCGCAGCCGGTCCGGCGACTCCGGGTGGCCAAAGCCCATGTCGTGCTGCAAGTAATCCTGGTGATAGACCAAACCGGTTCGCGCCATAGCCACGTGCTCGGGTTGCAGTGCCTGCCGAGCCCTGCTCGGCGTCGGCATCGTAGCACGGCCCAAACGCGATAGACAATCCGACAACAGCCATGGTACCGTCGTTTCACTGGGAGGACGGCATGGCCAATCCACGGATCGAGCCGCTGAAGAAAGTGCTGGCGATAGACCCAACCGACGACGTGGCTTGGTTTGGCTTGGGGAAGGCTTACATGGACGATGCAAATTTTGAAGAAGCGGCAGCTGCGCTGGAAGGCTGCAT
>JAGWTI010000131.1 GCA_028876065.1 Nitrospirota bacterium | reverse complement strand
TAAGGTTGTTCCGTTCACGGCAGACCATGCGTACACGGCCGGCGTCGCGCATGCGGCCTACCGCAAGGCCGGTGGCAAGCGTCAGCGGATTCTGGCGGATTTTCTGATCGGCGCCCATGCCTTTCATGAAGCCGATCAACTCCTGACCCGCGATCGTGGCTTCTACCGCCGGTATTTTTCTGGCCTCGCGGTTCTGTCTGCCTGAGCCAACGACGGCGCCACGCCGTCCAGTCTTCTTCCTACGGAGCAGATTCGCTACGCAGTGCGTGGTGAATCTGGAGAGCCTTCTTTCTGAGATATATTCAGGTATGGGGTTCAACTTTTGCGTCCGAGCGAAAGCCTGACGTGAGAAGCGAGGTGGAGCTTTGAAGGCCCGCCATCGTACAATCAGCGGGCCTTCACTGTGCTAAAATTGTGATAAAACCCGTCGAAAACAGCTGGAATCGCTAGAACGTATAGAATTCCTGGAATCCACCGAACCGCTCGATTCTGCAATAAAAACGGGGAAACCGTCGCAAAGTCGAGCCGTTGAAAAAAGTGCTCTGTTCCAGTTCGTAATCAGCGGGCCGGTGGTTCGATCCCACTCGCCGGCATAGACTTTCGCCATGGCAAGAAATGCTCCCGGAGTCCGGTGCCCGAAATGTGGCACACGAGCCCACCGTGTACCTCGTGAGGGCTGGCGAGATTTCCTCAATCGCTTCCGCAAGCTGTATCCCTATCGATGCCCTGATTGCCGTACCCGCTTTTATGTCTCCGACCGGCACAGCGGCACCTACTAACAAGCTCTCCCGTCGAGGAAACGCTTCCAAGGACGAACTTCCGCCGATTGACGTGGCCGCTCGTTGCGGGTGCCCCCTCGGCCGAGCATGTCCTCCTCTCGCAACCGGCCCGGGCCATGGGGAGGATACGGTCGGGTCGTCCGTGGTTCACCTTTCCCGCAAAAGCATGGCCGGCAGGTCGGAAATCCGATGCCTCCTGCCGGAATCATGGGTCATCGCGCCGCTCGCGCCGCGCCCATCCGCGAGTCGCACGGGAGACCGTTAAGTTCCCGGCCGTCCCGTCCGATGAATGTAGGGTCATCTTATTAAGGGTTGCGGGGCCTGCCCAGCGGCCGACGCGATCCCGTCGAAATCATGGAGAACTTATCATGTTGAATGTGACGACGGTGGAGGAACCGACCGAAGAAGCGTTGAAAGGCATCATCCTGCCGCCGATGCCCGCGACCCTAACGGGCATCAACAGCGAACGCGCCAAAGCCGAGCCGAGTCTCGGCGAAATCGCCCGTTTGATCGAGCGGGACATCAGTATCGCGGCGGCCGTGATCAAGGCCATCAACTCGCCGCTCTTCGGCCTCCGGCGAAAGCTGGAGTCCATCTCGCAAGCCGTGTTCCTGCTGGGGCTCGATAACGTGGTGAACCTCGTGACCGCCCTGTCGCTGCGCTCCGCGATGCAGACGAAAAAGTTCCCCGCCCTGGATCGGCTCTTTGACTCGGCCCAGGATGTGGCCATGATGATGTCGTCGCTCGCCGGGGAGCTCGACGTGATGCCGCCCGGACAGGCCTATCTGCTGGGCTTGTTCCATGACTGCGGCATTGCGTTGCTGTCCCAGAAGTACCCGGACTATCAGGAGGTGATGCGGAAGGGCAAGATGACGGTCAACCGATCGATCACGGCCGTGGAAGACGAGTGCCTCGGCACGGACCACACGCTCGTGGGGTACTTCGTCGGCCGGAGTTGGAAGCTGCCCGGCGCCATCTGCCTCAGCATCCGCTATCATCATAGCGCCTACGATCTGCTGGAGGCGAGCAAGCGGACGACGCAGCGGGACAAAGACATCGACGCCCTCACGAACGCGGTGGCGCTCCTCACGATGGCGGAATACATCGGGTATCGGTTTGGGCACCGGGAGGAATACCATGATTGGGACCTGGCCGGGCCGTCGGTCCTCGACCACTTTGGGTTAACGCCACAGGCGTTCGAGCTCCTGGAGAAGGAGATCTGCGAAAAGCTCGCCGACAACTGAGCGGGCGGGCGAGCCACGTTACCGGCGTCGGCCTCCCTCCCGACAGTCCTGCCGGTCGGCTTGTCGTGGACAGGAGGCCAGGCCGGCCGGCACGCGCCGGCCGACCAAGGCTGCCGATCGCGGCCACCGCCCCCGGCCGACCCCCCTCAAAGGCGCCCCCTCGCGAGAACCATCCTGCCTCTCAGGGAACCCGGGTGAATCCTCAGGCCTCCGTGTCGGCGGCCCGCCTCGGCGCGCGGCCGGCTCTGTACCGGCTCGGCGCAGTTCGTGTACACTGCGACCGGCACCCATCCGAACCCTATTCCGAACCCTATTGCCGGAGCAGAACACGATGAGCGGGAACAACAGCGCCGAGCCGCGCGATCAACGTTTGATGAATCTGATGTTCAGAGCCCACCCCTGGCACGGGGTCTCCATCGGAGACGAGGCGCCGGAGGTGGTGACGGCCTACATTGAAATCGTGCCGACCGACACGGTGAAATACGAAGTGGACAAGGTAAGCGGCTTCCTCAAGGTGGATCGTCCGCAGCGCTTCTCCAACCTCTGTCCCGCCTATTACGGCCTGGTGCCGCAAACCTTCTGCGGCGAGCAGGTCGCCGCCATGTTCGCCGCGCGGGCGAGTAAGCAGGGCGTGGTCGGCGACAGAGATCCCCTGGACATCTGCGTCCTTACGGAGAAGACCATTCCGCACAGCGACATTCTCCTCACGGCCCTGCCCATCGGCGGGCTCAGCATGTTGGACGGAGGCGAAGCGGACGACAAGATCATCGCCGTCATGAAAGACGACGCCGTCTATGGCGGGTATACCGATATCGCCAATTGTCCGCCGACCTTGATCGATCGCCTCCAGCATTACTTCCTCACCTACAAGCATGCCCCGGGGACGACGCAACACAAAGTCCAGATCACGAGCGTGTATGGACGAGCGGAAGCGCTGAAAGTGATCCGCGCGAGCCATGCCGACTACCGGGCGCATTTCCCGGAACTGGAGTCGCGCTGGCCGAAAAATTTGGCTTGAAGATAAGCCGCTAAGAGAAGACGCGGCTGACGAACGGTCAGGAGCGGCGGCCCGGTTCATCCCCTGTGCGCGCAGAACCCGCACGTCGGAAAGTGCTCGCTCGATGCGCCACCCGTTAGGATTCTTGCCAGAACCGGCGAAAATCGAATGACAATTGGCGGTGGTGCTTGATGGAAAGGAACACGAGGCTTCCACCGCGGACGAGATAGAGAACAAGGTAGTCGTCCACGACAAATTCGCGAAGCGCCTCACCCGGCTGGAGTCGGTGGCGCACCTTCTTCACCAGGGCCTTGGCCTCGGCGGAGCGCACCGGATGGGCGAGGAACGCCCGGCCCGATTCGGGGAACCGGCACAGGGTTGGAATGATGTCCTCGAAGAGACGATCGAGGAGGCGCGCGAAGGCAGACGCCCCTTCCCGACCGAGGAAGGTTTCGACACGGGTCAGATTGGCCGAGAAATTTTCGGTGAAGATCGGCCGCTTAACGGCCATGTCGCGATTTCAATTGCGCCAACGTCAAGGTTTTGCCGGCCTTCAGATCGTCGAGCCCCTGCAGGGCCTCTTCCAGGAGCGTCAGGTGAATATGCTCCCGTTCCAAGCGGTGGTAATGGTCGAGCCGCTTCGCGTCGATCAGCGCCACGCAACTCTCGCCGTTCTTCGTGATGATTTTTTCATGGCCTTCGGACGTCACCTCATCGCATAGTTCGGTGAGGGTCGCGCGGGCCTTGGAAAGAGGAACGATGTCTTTGGATGAAATGGCCATGGGCGCCTCCGTTGGGGAAAGTATAAATTCCGTACAAAATCTTGTCAACTCTGATTTGTCACGAGGGGACTGACGAACGGTCAGGAGCGGCGGCCCGGTTCATCTCCCGTGCGCGCTCCGGGAGCACAGGACCAAGAGGAGATGTCCGCCTTCTCGACCAAGCGGCCCACCCTCCATTTGACAGAGCTCGCCCAACGGCTTAGCCTGATTTGTCCATAGTAAGCCGATCCCTTAATCCTGCGCGGGCCGCCGCAATGCCCAGACGTATCACCATCATCCAGGGCCACCCCGATGCCCAGGCGCGCCATTTCGGCCATGCGCTGGCGGACGAGTATGCGAAGGGCGGCGAAGACGGGGGCCACGAGGTCCAACGCCTCGAGGTCGCCACGCTGGAGTTTCCCCTCCTGCGGACCAAGGAGGAGTTTGAGCACGGCCGGCCGCCGGACTCGATCAAGCTGGCCCAGGAGGCGATCGCCTGGGCGGACCACCTCGTCATCCTCTATCCCCTCTGGCTGGGCGACATGCCCGCCCTCCTCAAAGCCTTCTTGGAACAGGTCTTTCGCCCCGGCTTCGCCTTCGAATACCAGGCAGAGGGCCGCTTCCCGAAGAAGCGCCTCACCGGCAAATCGGCCCGTATCGTCGTCACCATGGGCATGCCGGCCTTCGTCTACCGCTGGTTGTTGCTCGCCCACAGCCTCAAGAGCCTGGAGCGGAACGTCCTCCGATTCTCCGGCATCAGCCCCGTCACGAGCACCGTGATCGGGTCGGTGGAAGGGATGACCGACAAGCAGCGAGCTGGATGGCTCGACCGCCTGCGGGCGCTGGGGGAGCGGGGACAATAAGTCGTCACAGAGGAGGAGCCCATGTCGCGAATCAAGACACTCAGAGCATCGCTCGACAAGAAGCTGGACTCGTTGGAGCATCAGGCGCTGGCGCTGGAAGCCCAGCTGACGCAAACGAAGGAGCAGGGGCTGCAGCGGCTGGAGGAGCGCAAGCACCAACTGCGGGGTGTCTTGAAGCAGGTCCAGGCCGAAATGCAGAAGTCGAAAGAGGTGGCGGAGCAGGCGAAGGGGGAGGTGCAGACCAAGCTCGAACAGCTGCAAGTGCAGTTGGCGCTCGGCAAGGCGGACGCCCGCGACACGTTCGAGGAGCAGCGGACGAAGATCCTGAAAGCCCTGGGCGAGTTCGAAGCCGTGGCGGACCAGAAGCTGAAGGGGGCCGCGTTCGAAGCAGGCTGGCTGTGGGAGGATCTGGTGGGCCGGGCCAGCAGCCTGGAGGCTGAATTGGACGCGCTGAAGGGTCGGTTTGAGGTCGAGAAGGCCAAGCAGCAGGCGACGCTGGAATCCAAGAAGCAGGAGCTGCTCGCCAAGCTGGAGACGTACAAGGCCCAGCTCAAGGAGAAGCGCAAGGTGGTGCAGGCGAAGGCCGACACCTTCGAGGTCGACATGCGCGAGGGGCTGGACCAAATCAAAACGGCATTCAAGCGGCTGTTCGAATAACCGGCCGCAAATGCGGATGACGAACAGCAGAGACGGGGTAGCAGGGCCCTTCGCTTCAGCGCCTCACGGAGCGGCCCTTTCGGACTTTGCCAGGCGGAATTCCGGCCGCCTCACCATCTCGGCGGCGCGCACAAACGTGGCGCTCTTTATTCATCGCGCCGTGCGCCCTTCGGAAATTCCTTCGCGGACTCAGTCAGTTTCCGTTTTCCTTCCTGGCAAAGTCTCGATGGGCGCCCCGCTCCTCCGGCGAATTTCGCTCAGGCCCCTGCTACCCCGTCTCGGCTGCACTAAAGAGGGAGGGTAGGGCGGGGACGTGTCGCTTGTAGACTCGTCCCCGCTCGGACAGTATCAGACAGGTCGCTGCTGCATGCCTCGGTGCTTATCTGTTCCATCTGCGGCTAAAGAAAGAGATAGAGCCAAGCCGCGTGCAAACCTGGCCCCTTGTTTGGGAGTGGCATCCTCGTCGAGTTGACACAATTCCATAGAAAAAGTAGCCTGGCACCATTGCTCCATTTCTCACCTTTGACTGGATGCCTCTGCTCTAAAAATGGGGTAGGGTAACGGTATGAGTAGAGTGGCCGTCAATGAAAGAGTGCTTCGCTGGGCACTTGAACGTGCCGGGCTAACATTTGCCACCCTGGAGAGAAAGTTTCCCAAGATCAGGCAATGGGAAAGGGGAGCAAGCCAGCCCACGCTACGCCAATTGGAATCCTTGGCAAAGGCCACGTTTACCCCGCTGGGTTTTTTCTTCCTTCCGGCACCACCCGATCAACAATTGCCTAT
>JAGWTI010000130.1 GCA_028876065.1 Nitrospirota bacterium | reverse complement strand
CAACAACGCCATGTCTTCAAGTTCAATGCCTAATCGGACAGCAATCTTATTTTCATCGATGGTTTCCAATAGCGGAGTCCCTGGCGACACAATTTGCCCCTCCCGCACAGGAATCACACTGACGATGCCAGGAGAGGTCGCGTGGAGCGTAGTGAGATGAGCGGTCCCCCGCTTCTCAAGGCTCTGGACACGAATCTCCGCCGCTCGGAGGTGCTGTTTGGCCTGGAGGAGGTCTTGGCGGGTGGCCAAATTCATCTGGAGCCGTTCCTGGATCAGGTCGAGCTGATGCCCCGCCGTACCACGCTCCTCGCGGGCTGAATCCAGTTGGAGTCGAGTCTCATGGCTTGGTTCGATCTCCATCAAGGGCGTGTCGGCCAGGACGATCTGCCCAGGACTCACCTGTACCTTGCGGACACGGGATTCATAGGGCACGGTGAAGCGTTGCGACTCGCCGGGCGTCGCCTCTGTGGTTCCATAGGCTGTGAGCGTCTCTTCAAAACGTTGACGTTGAAGAGCAATGACGGTGACAGTCGCGACGGGTCCCCGTGCTATCCCAGTGCCCCCTCCTCCGGCTCCGGTGTCGGCTTGGTGGGGCGACCCTGCAAACGGGGCGAACCAGTACCAGATCCCTACGCCAAGCAGAAGCATCACCAGGAGTGTCGGCATTGTGCGGTGTGGCCATGATTTGATCATGGCGTGACTCCGAGGCGCGGCAATGTGGACACCTCCGGTACGGTGACTGGGCCATCCAGTTCATACAAGCCGGTGGCCAGTTCGAGGGCAATCATGGCATCGACCAACTGTTGCTGGAGCGCCAAAATTTGGATTCGCTTGGCGGTCAGATCAATCAGCGCCGTATAGTACAGCACCACGGTTGCTTGACCTCCACTAAGCGCCGATCGAAGCTTGTCGACCAAGCGTGTCAGGATGGGCTTGGCCTCCTGCGCATTTCTGACCTGATCGTTCAGCCACCGGATCCCCACCAGCAGGGTGGCGATGTCGTTGCGGGCTTGAAAGACCCGGCTTACATACTCATCGAACAGCTTTTGCCGAGTGGCGCGCTCACTGACGATATTGCCCTGGTTGCGGTCAAAGATAGGAATGTCTGTCCAGACCTGAAACCCAGGCCGATAGTAATTCCCGACATCCCGTACGTCTAGGAAGCCGAGTTGGATGTTGTTGAACTGACTCAGGATCGCCGCGCGGACGGTGGCTTCTTGGCTCCCATATCCGTGTCGAAGTCCTACGAGGTCCAACCGGTGCTCTTCGAGGTCCTGAAGAAGCTGGTCCATGGGAGGCATCTCGATCCGCGTGGGCAATTCGATATTCTTATGGAGCGGAATGCGGCGTTCAGAAGGAAGTCCTAAATGCCTGTTCAGCACGATCTGTTCCTGACGGGAAAGTTTCTTGAACTCCAGCACATTGGCGTGGGCGATATTGTTCGCAGTTTCTGCTGCGCTCAGTTCCAGCGCGGTGATGAGGCCCATCTGAAGGGCGCGGCGCAATTGAGCGACATTCTGTTCCAGTAGTTGGGCCAGCTCCTCTGCCAAGGTGGCCTGGGCGTTGAGAGTCCAGAGGCGATAGGTCGAGAGTTTGGCCGCTTGGGCCACTTGCCATTCCTGCCAGGCCACACCAACATCGACTGCTGCTGCATGGGCCGCCGCCGCATCCATTCGCGCGGCGCGTGTGATCACCGTACGGATATCCCAGGTCAACCATCCGCCGAATTCCGTCACCGTTCCTGGACTGAACTGGCCTGTAGGAAATGACATGAAATAGACCAGACGGGGGTTCGGCAGGAGGCCGGCTTGCAACACCTGTCCCTCTGCGATGGCCCGTTGGTCCCGAATCGCCCTTAACCCGGGATTTGCAAGCACTGCCAACACGGCCGCTTCCTTGGGTGAAAGTCCGTCGCGCTCGTCGAACTCAATCGGGCGGAGAATGGGATGGTGGAGGGTTTTCGCTTGCACGTGGAGCACCTCCGGTGCCGGTGGCACGAGCGCCTGTTCCACGGTTTCTGACGTCAAAGGAAGCGGATGGTATGTGGTGCAGGCTAGGAGCAGCAGGCCTAAGACCATTCCCCCTAAACCGGGGCCTATGGAATGGGGTCTGGATCGATTGGTGGCCATGTTCATGCTTCGGATTTGGACCGATACGGTTGTACCCATTTCCCCATGGTGATCGCTCGGTCCCAGAACTTGGCATAGAAGTGCTGGCGGTGGAGGCCCAGTAGGCGGGTCGCCTCTGTTTTGTTGCCTTGGGGACGAGCAGGCGCCCGGATGATAAGGGAGCGTTCTAGAACCTATCTCAAAATCGATTTTCAAAGGACGCATTGCCCTATGGTCGTCGGCATCGTTCGATTGAGCAAGTAAGATTGACCGATTTGCTGGGAATTTGCCATCACTCTCCTGCTCGCTGTGCAGCTGACATCAATCCAAGTGACGCCGGGGGCATTTGAGATAGGTTCTAGCCTGCGGCTGGCCGCCACTCTTGGGACAGATGCGTCTGACCATTCTATGCAGTTGATTCATTGAGGTGGGCTCAACTCAGAGGAGAAAGTAGGCCTACGGTCAACCCCTAGGATCAATAGGAGTACTGGGAGCACCGTGAGAACGAGCGGCAGTTGAACCGCTAAACCAGACACAATGGCAATGGCGAGGGGTTGTAGCATCGCTGCTCCTTGCCCGATTCCTAGCGCCAAGGGAAGAAGAGCCAGCATTGCCGCGACTGTGGTCATGGCAATGGGCCGGAGGCGATTCAGTCCTGCTTGGATCAATCGATCGTTCCCTTGAACCCATCCTTCTAGTTCCTGATATTCCGAATAGTAAAAAATGGCGGCCTCGGTGACAATGCCCACGACCATCGTCATGCCCATCATCGACGAAATGTTGAGTTCGGTGCTGGTGACCCAGAGTCCGACGAAGACGGCGGCCAGCGACAACAAGGGAATCGTCAGTAAAATGGCCCCGATTCGGAGGCTCTCATAAAGAAACAGCAACAGGATAAATACCAGCGCAACCGCGGCTGCAATGACAGCTAGCAGCCCACGGAAAGCCGACTGTTGTTCTTGATACAAGCCTCCGAGGCGATAGTACAGCCCATCGGGCAGAAACCCCGGACGATCCAGAACCGCAGTGACATTACGGACCGTCGAGCCCATATCCCGACCGCTAATACGGGCGGTGACCGGAACCATGCGCTTTAAATCTTCGCGCATAATCTGCGGTTGTCCCGTGATGACTTCGGCTCGGGCCACGCGTTTGACCGGGAACAAGTGCCCATCCAGAGCACGCAGACGTAGCGCGCTGATGTCGCGGGCAGTTCCCCGATCCGTTTCGGGAACCCACACGCGCACCCCGACCATTTTCGGCCCCTGCTGCACCTGAGACGTGACGGCCCCCGTCAAGAACTCAGTCAGCCCCACGGTGACCGTTTCCGGCGCGATCCCTTCCAGTGCCGCTTTCTCCCGGTCGACATGGACTTCAAGGGCATCGCCGGCCAGAACGATGCCGTCGTTGATATCAACGACGCCGGGCACGGATTGAATGCCCTCCGCGACCTTGGGCGCCATGGTTCGCAAGAGCTCGCCATCGTCTGAAAATAATTGAATCTCGATTGGCTCCGGAACCGCGGTTAGGTCGCCGATAAGGTCTCCCATTAATTGGGCCATTTCGATTTGCAGGCCCGGCACGTTCTGTTCGATCCGTTCACGTAGTTCATCCATGACCTCGTTGATGGACCGGCGAGGCAGTGGCGTCAGCCTCACAAAGAAGTCGCCGTTATTCGCTTCGGTAAGGCCGCCGCCCAGCTGCAATCCGGTGCGTCGGGAATAGGTCTGCACCTCCGGGGTTTGTTGAAGCATGACCTCCACCTGTCGGAGCAGCCGGTCGGTCTCAGTGAGCGAGCTGGCGGGTGGGGCCAGATAATCCAAGACAAATCCGCCCTCATCCACCACCGGCATGAATCCGGTGCCGATCATGCGAAAGCTCAGCCATCCGCCGCCAAGAAGAAGTACGGCGATCGGAACAAGGAGGCTTGGATGAGATAAGCATCGCTTCATGAGGCGTGCATACCCCCGATGAATCCGTTCTAGCCATGGCCCGGAATCTTCCTGATCCCCGTCTTCCGGCTTTAACAGATGCCAGGCAAGGAGTGGAACCACCAGCCACGCGACTAGCAAGGAGATGGCCAAGCTGGCCGCCATGGTCAGGGACAGGGCCTTGAAGAACGCTCCGGTAATTCCGGAAAGAAACGCCAGGGGAGCAAAAATGATCATCGTCGAGACAGACGATCCCACGAGTGGCGGAGTAAATTCCCTGGCCGCCGCGAGGATACGGTCCCGGGATGCTCCGGGGGAGTCACGCAGGCGGCGGACTACATGTTCGATCATGACGATGGCGTCATCGATAATGAGCCCGACGGCTGCGGCCATGCCGCCCAGCGTCATGATATTGAAGGTCATGCCCAGCAAAAATAGCAACAAGGCGGTCACTGCTAAGACCATCGGGACTGTCAGTACAGCGATCAACGTAACGCGACGGTTTTGCAAAAAGATCAGGAGGATGGCGGACGCCAGCACGACACCGATCAGCACGGCGTCCCGGACGGTGGAGGCGGACGAGAGAATCAACTCGCTCTGGTCATACCAATTGGCAATCCGGACATCGGGCGGCAACCGGGATTGCAACTCGCGCATCCGGGCGGCCACTTGTTTGGCAATTTCGACAGTGTTGCCGTCGGGTTGTTGGTAGACCTGAACCAGGACCGCGTCCCGGCCGTCGGCTGTTACTCGAGTCCATTCGGGCCTCGTCCCTTCGCTCACCGTGGCTACATCATCCAGCAGCACGAGCCCGTTGGGGCCTGCATGCACGATGGTCCGGCCGATCTCCTGGAAATTGTGAAATTGGGTGTCCACGACCGCAAGGTACAGTTTAGCGTGATCCTCGAACCGGCCGACCGCGGTGACGACATTAGTGGCGGAAAGGGCTCGGCCGACATCGGTGAGGCTGATCCCAAACGAGTCCAGTTTGGCCGGATCCACCATCACCTGATATTCGGCCGTCATGCCGCCCAGGACGCCAATCTGCGCCACTCCCGGGATGGTCGTGAGCATCGGACGAATCTCGTGGCGGGCCAGATCCTGCAATGCCACCAAGGACCGTTGGACGGAGGTCAGGCTATACCCGAGGATGGGAAAGACGGTGGTGTCCATTCGGCGAACGTGGACGGTCGTCCCTAGCGGCATCAGTTCGCGCACCCGATTGATGGCGGATTCCACCTGGAGCATCGCCGCGATCATGTCTTCGCCCCATCGAAAGTTGACGGAGATCTCGGCGCTCCCTCGGCTGGTGGTCGAGCGGACATTCCGGATGCCCGGAATGGCCCGTACCCCCTCCTCCACCGGCCGAGTGACTTCGATGGCCATGCGCTCCGCCGGCCGGTCACCGGCTTCCAGATTCACTTCCACACGCGGAAAACTGATTTGCGGAAACAGGCCGACCGGTACAGAGAAGGCACTGGCCACTCCTGCGACCGCAAAAGCCGTGAGCAGGGTGAGGATGGAGCGGCGGTGGGATTGAATCCATTCGGGGAAGGTCATCATGGTTTACGGAGATGAAACCACGGTGACGGCCATCCCATTATGAAGCTGGCTGCTTCCGATGACGGCCACGAGCTGGCCTTCTTTCAGGGTGTCTCCCTGCACTTCCACTTGTTGATCGGTCTCCAGCCGAAGCTGCACCCGATGAGCCTTGGCCGACCCGTCACTCACCGTATAAAGTAGATAGCCGTTTGCTGTCGGGACTACCGCCTCTCGGGAGACCACAAACGTGTCCCGTGCCTCAACCAGAATCTCCCCACGCACGTATTCGTTCAGTAGCAACCCAGCGTGGGGTCCGGGAGCCACGAGCACATCGACCAAGCGAGTGGAAAGATTCACTTCTTGGGCAATCAGCCGAATATGTCCTTCGATTGACTGAGACACCGGTCGATGGACCGGAATGAGGCGGACCGCCTGCCCCGTTTGCAACAACGCCATGTCTTCAAGTTCAATGCCTAATCGGACAGCAATCTTATTTTCATCGATGGTTTCCAATAGCGGAGTCCCTGGCGACACAATTTGCCCCTCCCGCACAGGAATCACACTGACGATGCCAGGAGAGGTC
>JAGWTI010000129.1 GCA_028876065.1 Nitrospirota bacterium | reverse complement strand
GAATCAAGTCTTCCTCGAAATTGATCATTTGACCCGAGCCGGGGACTTACGGCTACGGGCGGCTGGTCCAGGGCGCTATAGGGTTTGGCTTTCAGAGAGCCCGTGCCGTGATCGGCCATTTGGTGGTCACGGTAGACTCGCATGAAGGCGCATCCCAAGATCTTGCGACGCGCCATTCCATCTATGTGCGACCGTTGATGTGTAGAGAACAGATCGTCCCCGTGATTATCGCCCATCGCCATGAGATGGCGGCTCAAGTACCACGTCGGTAGCCGTTCAAGGGCAGAGGTGACATGCACGGTGACCTATGTTGGATCGGGGCTGAATCGAGGTAGGAGGTCATCGTCGATAGCTGGCCTGACGAAGCCCACTATATGGCCAAGATATGGCCAAGGAGGGCTATGATGGAGCCACAGGTCATCGGCGGTCCAGACTTCTTCAATGCACTCGAAGGCGCGCCGGAATGTCTGATCGAGAAACTGGTTCGGCTGTATCCCGACCTGCCAGAACGTCGTCCCGCGGATGAGGGGAAGCCGTCACGCGCTCTTGAAACGCTCATGCCGCACCTGGCGTCAGCGCAGTCCGTGCCGCACATTACTCCCGTAACCCGCGAAGAGTTATGCTATGACAACGCCTAAAGTACTCCTGATCGTCGCGCATGACCGGAATAGCCGAGAAATGCTCGAAGGTTTGTTAGATAGGCTGGGATATGAGTTTCGGAGCGTGGCCAGTGATGCCGAGGCCTTGATGATGCTCAAGCGCTGGCATTTTGATGGCATGCTACTGGATATTGATCCACGGAGGGGCCACTACTACTTTGAGGTGCGCCAATTTCTCCACGAGCGGGGCGCCATGCTTCCAATTCTGCTCGTGGCCATCTCGGGGGCGTACAACGCCGAGAGCCTTGTGAAGGATCAACACACCGACACTGTGCTGTCCAGGCCAATCCAACAGGAACAATTAGGGCGGTGGCTGAGTCAATGGGTTGGCATGCCGCGGGGCCAGTTTGCTTCATGAAATAGATGACTATCAATTCCCCGGCTTCACAGCCGGGGACCTCCCGCTGGGTGAGGCTGTTGAAAAAAACATTTCGGGACCCCATTTCCCCATAACACGACGTCGGAAATTCAATGGGTCTGAACACTTTCAAGTGAGCGAGGTGCAGCATGGCAGGCCATCTGAGCCGAGTTCGCACTCATGTGAGCGTGATCGCACTGCTGTTGGCTGCACTGGCTGCGAGTGCAGGAGATGCGTCATCCCAGCTCCAGCTGGTCCAGCAACAGCGGATTGAGATCCTCATCCAGGATGGGACGTTTCTCCTCGAGAAGTCTGTCCCCATTCAGGTCGGGCAGACCATCGAGCTCATCGTGCGCAATCACGATCCTGTTCGCCATGGATTTGTCTCTGCGAGTCTCTTAGGCCTCTTCGTCTCCGGAGAGGATGACCAGATCATGACGTATGGGAAAGGGGTGGAAGGGTTCTACGTGAATCCGGGCAAGACGTTGATCATCCGGATCGAGGCCGAACGGCCCGGCAGCATTCCCTTCCATTGCGATCTTCATAGGCATGAGCGCCTGAAGGGCGAACTGTATGTTCTGGAGGTGCCCACGGCCTAGTTCCAATAAGAATGTTGTGAACCATTTGGCACGCCCAGTCCTTGATGAGTTGGATATTTATCTGGGAGGCTTTATGAACGGCAGCAAGATTCTGGGTTGGGCGCCACTACTTATGATTCTATTGGGAACCTCATCGTGCGTGGAGCGGCACCCTCTTCAGCCCCGTGTGCCGGAACCTCAGATGGAGCAGGCCGGACGCCTTACCGCTCCCTACGGGGACGCGCGGACCGCCCCGCCCGCCGTCCTGATCGAAGGGAAGGGACTGTACGAGGGAAAAGGCGCCTGCGCCCTCTGCCACGGGCTCGACGGGAAAGGCGATGGGCCGGCGGCGCATCTGCATAAACCCCATCCCCCGCGCGACTTCACCGACTGCGCCTTTCAGCAGGAACGAAGAGATGGCGAGATCTTCTGGGTCATCAAGAACGGGAGCCCGGGGACCGGAATGGTGCCGCTGGTGCCCGGCCTGCTCAAAGAAGACGAGGCCTGGAAGATCGTCGCCTACGTGCGGAGCTTCTGCAAAAGGCCTGCGTAAGCCAGACTCAGCCGGTCCGCGCGACGACTTCCATTCCAGGGGAGACCTGACGGATGTGGCTCTCAACACTGAGGCGGCGGAGCTTCCTGTTGCTGGTCTTTGGAGTCATCGCCTTCATCAGCTCGGAGTTGAGTTATCACGCGCAGGAGGCCTCGGCCATTCCAGCCTTTGCCCGCAAGTATGGGCTTGCCTGCAATGTCTGCCATGTGCCGGGCTTCCCCAAACTCAACGACTTTGGCAATCTTTTCCGAGATCATGGCTATCAGCTGGGGTCAGACCAAGACCTGCCCACCTTCGAAGGCATCACGATGGGCTACTGGCCGGTCTCGTTTCGAACCACCGTCGGATACCAGTCGGCCAGTTTGCGCGTGGACGGAGGCGGGGTCGGCACCGGCAGTTTCGGATTTACGGGCCTGGATATCCTGAGTTATGGCCTCCTCCACCGGAACATCAGTTTTGGCGTCGTGTATACCCCCGGCCTCGGGAGTGCCGGTTTCGGGGCGGGCTCCACGGCCGGACAGGGAGATCTGGAATCCGCGTTCGTCCGACTCAACAACCTCGAACGATTTCTCGGGGCCGGCGGCGACAGCTATCTGGCGAACTTGAAGGTTGGAAAGTACGAATTGGACGTTCCCTTCAGCGAAAAACGCAGTCAGACGCTCAACACCAAATTCGTCATGTACCATTACCAAGCCGGCACCCCCTACTCGGCCGTCCTGAGCAATCTGACCGCCTCCCGCTACTCCACCTATGCCAATCCCAATACGTTTGCAATCGGGGATAATCAGCCCGGTGCCGAGTTGGCCGGGATCAAGCCGACCGCGGGCGACGGGTACTTTCGCTACTCCCTGAACGTGTTGTCAAACAGCAACCAGACCGGCCCGCTCAGCGGGTGTCCGGCGGGGACGACCTGCGGAACGGGGGGCCGGGGGTTCGATTTCTACGGGCATGTCACCCAATCGTTTGGCGGGTATGGGATCGTGACGGGGCATCGAATCGGCCTCTTCGGAGCCTACGGATCGGCCCCCACGAGGGTCAATGCCGTCTGTCCCACCTGTGCGGCGGTCGGGGCTGACGGGCAACCATTCAGCCGGATCGGGGTGGATCTCAGCACCACGTTTGACGGTCAATGGAATCTCTTCGGGGCGTGGATGCACGCGACGGACAGTAAGCCCTTGTTTGCTTCCCAAGGCATCGCCAACGCCCAAGATGCGTCGTGGAACGGGGCCTTTGTCCAACTTGACTGGTACCCGACCCTCATGCCCATATTGGACATGCCCGGCTGGCTTGTGACCTACCGATATGATCTGATTCGGAATACGCGACAGGGCAATCCCACGTTCGCGACGAATTATAACGACGTGGATTCTCACACCTGGATGGCGCGCTATTATATTCACCAGTCCAGTCGCACGGATATCGCCTGGCACGCGGAGTACAACACCTTTCGAGCCCAAGGAGTTGGAGTGGGCGGGGGAGACCAAGTGGGGCAAACCATGCTGCTCGGGTTAGACTTTGCATTTTAATGCTCAGTTGTTCACCCCTTCCTGCCGACCACATTACGGGGACGGGACCAACGATTGAGCCTCCCAGCCAGCATGGTTCATGGTCCATTTACTAAAGGAAGGTGCGTTATGATAATCCAGCGAGCATATCCACTCCGCGCCACTATTCCTCTCATCGCTGCGCTTGTCCTTTGCATACTTCTTTTCGGCCTAACCGGAGAAGCCGGGGCCAAGGAGTTCAGGTTTGTTGCCCAGGAATTGGGCAAAGGGCAGGGAGCCATAGAAATGGGAGAAATGGAAATCTGGCTCCCGACCGCCGTGGTGATCGACCAGGAGGAAGATCTCAAAGAGCCGGTATGGTTTGTGCTCGAGAATCCAACCGGTACAGACCATGAGTTCGCGGTCGTGGGGCTCTTCATGTATTTGTCTGTAGAGGAGATGGCGCACGCCCTGGGGATAGACCCGCATAATATACAACCCCATATGCTAGGACCGCAGGCAGAAACCATCATGGAACCGATTCGGGTGAAGATCAAAGCTGGAGAGACGAAGAAGATTCTGGTTGCGCCGGTTGGGCTAGCTGGCAAGAGGAACCTTGGGGCTCATTATCAGTTCTTCTGTCCCAAGCACAAGGATATCCGAGTCAGCGGATTTATTTTTGTGGACTAAAACATGGCAGATCTACTTAATCGGGAGGTCCCCGCCTGGTAGGGCGGGGGTGAGAGCAAGGTCCGGTGTCCTGCGGTATGCTAGGGGCTCATGGAGCTCCACAAAGCCGCACACACGGTCTATAAGACGCAGTACCATATTGTCTGGGACATGAGATATCGGCGAAAAATCCTCGTCCGAGGGGTGGCGGAGTCGCTGAGGCTTTTGCTGCAGGAAGTGCGGAAATTTCATCCTGACTGGTTCATCGAGGAGATCGGGATCGAGGTGGATCATGTGCATCTCTATATGGTCATTCTGCCCCAGGATGCCGTGGCGCATGTGGTGGCCACGCTGAAAAGCATGACGAGTGCTCGACTGAAGGAGCAATTTCCGCATTTCTTGCGCAAGGTGTATTGGGATGGCCGAGGGATCTGGGGGCGAGGATTGTTCGTGAGTACGGTGGGGATCAACGAAGCGATCATCCGACGCTATGTTCGGTGTCAGGGTGAGCAGGACACCGGACAAGCGCAGCTTGAATTCTGAGAGTGCCACGCCCGGAAGGGCGTGGGAATCTACTTTAGCGGGAGTTCCCCACCTGGCAGGGTGGGAATGAGAGCGAGGAGGCATTTCATGCGGTAAATATCTTTGGAGCTTGTCTAGAACAGCCTAAAATGCCCAGGCTGTTCTAGACAAGCTCCAAACTATATTGATAATCTGTCCGAGGAAGGAAAGAAAGGCATGCGGGAGAAGGCGGAACAAGGCCACTATCCCAGCGTGGCTCCGCGCGGGTATCGGAACAACCCGGAAACCAAATTGATCGAGCTCGGCTCGTCAACGGGCCTGCTGGTGAAGCGACTGTTCGAGTGGTACGCCACGGGCAATTATTCGCTCCAAGCCGTGTGCGGGTTGGCGCATCGTGAAGGTTTGCGAGCGCGATCCGGGGGCAAGTTGCACAAGAGCGCGATAGAAGCCATCCTCAAGAACCCACTTTATTATGGGGCCTTCGAATGGGCCGGTATGCTGTACTCCGGCACCCATGAACCAATCGTGAGCAAGGATCTGTGGGACAGGACGCAACAAGCCTTCGCCAAGTCCAACCGTCCCAAACAGACCAAACGGGACTTCCCCTTCATCGGCATGCTGACCTGTGCGTTTTGCGGCTGTGCAATCACGGCGGAGATGAAGAAGGGGAAATATATCTATTACCACTGCACCGGCAATCACGGCCCCTGTCCGAAACCTGCTATTCGGCAGGAAACCTTGGAGGAGAAGCTTGGCGAGGCACTGAAGGGCATTCGCATTGATGACAGCATTCTAGAGTGGATGGTCCAAGCGCTCAAAGAGAGTCACCGGGACGAAAAAGCCTATCACGAGTCCGCCATCTCCAGCCTCCAGGTCCAATACAACAAGCTTCAGAACCGAATCGACCAGGCATACACTGACAAGTTAGATGGAAAGATTCCAGAAGAGGTGGTCTTGCGGATGATCGAGGAATGGCGAAAGGAACAGACCCAGCTCCTCGCTCAAATCCGCTGCCATCAAGCGGCCAACCAGAACTACCTGGAGGAGGGGATCAAGCTACTAGAACTCGCAAACAGGGCCTATGTGCTGTATCAAAGTCAACCGGCCAGTGAAAAAGCCAGGCTGCTGAAAATCATCCAATCGAACTGTACTTGGGACGGCGTAACTCCGCGGCCAGAATACAGAAAGCCCTTCGACCTGTTGGCTAAAGGGCTCTCTTCGAAGGATTGGCTCCCCGGGCAGGACTCGAACCTGCGACCAATCGGTTAACAGCCGATCGCTCTACCAACTGAGCTACCGGGGAACACTCTCTATGGCTATGGAGAAGCAGGACTCCAAATCGTAGCTGGGGCCATATTTTA
>JAGWTI010000035.1 GCA_028876065.1 Nitrospirota bacterium | reverse complement strand
TCCGTGTCGGCTGCGTCACGAACCTTGAGGACCGTCGTGGTGCGGCCCACAAGGCCGTCGGCATCCGTGGCGGTCGCTTCGATGATGTGTTTGCCAGGGGTCGAGGCGGTGAGCTGTACCCGGACATTCCCGGCGGAAGGGGGCCCCGCAGACGCCCCTCCCGCACCCACCTGTTCCACCGTGACCGGCTGGCCGTCGACGGTGACCGTCAGGCTGACGATGTCGGCAAGGCTCGTGGCAATGGCATGGAGGAGGACTCTCTGCCCCGGCACGACCGGGAAGCTGGGCGTCAGCTCGATCACCGCCTTGGGCGCTTCGGGCGTCGCCGAGGCGCGAATGAGCATCGGCTGGGTCTCCGTCAATGCGCCGTCGGAGACCGTGAAGAACATCAGGTAGTCGCCCGCCTGCGCCGGACCCGGGGTCCAGTCGAACCGGCCGGTGACTGTATCGAACGTCGCCCCTTCCGGCAGACCAACCGCTGAAAATCTGAGAGCTGATGGCTGATGGCTGATGGCTATATCCGGATCGGTCGCGACCAGTTGCACGCTGAGCGGCGCACCGAGCTGCGCCTGGTGGTTGGTCAAGGTGAGCGTGGGGGCGCGATCGACGTTGTCGACGGTGAGCGCGACCTGGAGCTGATCGGTCAACCCGCCCGCATCCTGCGCCTGGAAGCGAAGTTGATACTCGCCCGCCTGTTCATAGCCCGGCGTCCAGGTCAATTCGCCGGTCCGCCCGTCGAACCTCGCGCCAACGGGCAGCGCGGAAATCAGCGAGAGCGCCGGCGTCTCTCCGTCCACGTCGGCCGCAACGACCGTGAACCGCAGTTCCGTTCCCTCCCGCCCGGACTGCGCCGTCAGCGGAATCAGTTGCGGGGCCCGGTTGGTGTTGGCGACGGTGAGCGCAATGGTTTCCGCCGTGGTCCGGTTGCCGTCGCTGACGCCCAGCGTGATGTCCGAATAGACGCCGGCGGACAGGAACGTGGGCGTCCAGATCAGGACGCCGGTGCGCGCGTCGAAGGCCGCGCCCGCCGGCAGATTCGTGACGGAGTAGATAAGCCCGTCACCGTCCGGATCGGTGGCGGAGAGCCGCAGTTCGAACGGCTGGCCTTCGCCGACCGTCCGATTGCCGATAGGCTGCAGGATCGGCGCCTGGTTGGCGATGCGGGCCTTGAGCGTAATCGTCTGCTGGTCGGACGCAGCCGGCGCCGCGCCATAGTTGCCGCTGTCGGCCGCCGTGATCGTGAGCTGGTACGTGCCGATTTGCTCGGACGTGGGCGCCCACGACACCACCGCGGTCCCGTATTGCGCGCCCGGCGCGATCGTGGCGCCGGCAGGCAGGCCGCTGGCCGTGAACGTGAGCGGGTCCTGGTCGAGGTCGGCTGCGCGAACCGTGAACTGCAACGGCTGGCCGACCACGGCGACTTTATCGCCGATCGGGTCCAGTTTCGGCGGCTCGTTGGCCGAATTGACGGTGACGACCAGGGTGCGGGACGCGACGAGCGAAGCCGTGGCGCCGCTCCCGTCGCCGTTGTCGGTCGCCGTGACGATAATCGTGTGGTTGCCGCGGTCGCCGATGCCGGGGGTCAGGCGCAGGAGGCCGGTGCCGTCGCCGTTGTCCACGAGCGTGACAAAGCCAGGCAGCGGTTGCGCAATCCCGCCGTTCACCGGACCGGTGGCCGTGAACGTCAGCGGATTGCCGTCGGCATCCGTCGCCTGAATCGGCACCTCCACGACCTGCCCCCGGTCGACCGTCTGGTTGACGATCGCGTCGAGCGCCGGCACGCGATTGCTGTTGCGCACGGTGATCGGCACGTCCACCACCGTCGTCTTGGGCACGCCGGTCCCGTCGCCGTCGTCCATGGCAGTGAACCGGACGGTATAGGTGCCCGCTTGGACATACGTGGGCGTCCAGTTGAAGACGGAGGTGGTCGTATCGAACGTCGCGCCGGGAGGCAGGTCCGTAGCGCTGTAGGTGACCGTGGGCAACGTCTCTTCCAACTCGGTCAGCGTCCCGTTGGGGAGGCGGTCTTGCGGGATGAAGCCTGGGTTGTCCGGGTCCTGGGCAAAGGCGCGGAACTCGAGTTTTTGATTCTCCGTGACACTCCAGGCTCCCAACTCGTCGAAGACCGGCGCAGCGTTGGCGTTGAGCACGGTGATCGTCATGCTCTTGGTCGTCGCCGCCCCCTCCGCGTCGGTGACGGTGAAGGGAACATCGTACGTGCCGGCCTGGAAGTAGGCCGGGGCCCATTCGAAGACGCCGGTGACGGAGTTCAGCGTCGCGTGGCCGGGGAGGCCGGTGCTTGTATAGGTCAGCGTCGCGCCTTCCGGGTCGCTCGCCTGCAGTTGGATATGCAGCGCGTCACCCTCGCGGATGGTGCGATCGGTCGGCCGCGTAAAACCGGGGGCTTGATTCTCCGGCTCGATGAGCAGCGTGAACGAGCGCGCGACTTGATGGAGCCCGTCGCTGACCACGAACCGGACGTTCTCGTAGGTGCCGGCTGCATCCGCGCCCGGCGTCCAGCTCAGCACGCCGGTGCGCGCGTCGAAGTTGGCGCCGGGCGGCAGATTGTCCGCCCAGAAGGCCAAGGGATCGGCTTCCGCGTCGGCAGCAGCGAGCACGATCTCCAGCCTGTCGCCTTCACGGCCCATAATCACAGCGGGAGGGGGCCCCGCAGACGCCCCTCCCGCACCTACCGTCCCGGCGATCGGCGTCACGTCCGGCGCCTGGTTCACCCCATCGACGGCGATCGTGAACTGCTGCTGGGCATAGCCGCCCCGCTGATCGTAGACCCGCAGCACTACCTGGGCCTGCGCGGGACTGGCGATGGTCGGCGTCCAACTTATGAGACCAGTTGCCTGATTCAGCGTCAGCCCCTGCGGTCCTTGATAGAGGAAGTAGGACAGGCCGGTTCCGTCCGGATCGTGGGCGGCAACCTGGTAGGCATAGGGTTGTCCGGCCGTCCCGGCGGTGACCGGCTGGGAATCCAGCACGGGCAGCGCGTTGGGCGCCGGCAAGGCATAGACGCTGTGGCCCACGTCCACCCGCTGCCCGCCCGGGTTGCTGATGGTGACGGTCTGGGCCACCGTGGACTGGCCAGGCTGCAGCGTGCCGCCGAGATCGATGAGCCACAGCCCGTCCGGCGTCTCGGTAAACGAACCGGTCGGCTGGCCCTGGAAATAGGCCGCCGGGTCGATGACCAATTGCAGCGGCGCGCGCAGATCGGTTGTGCCGGTATTCGTCACCAGCACATCATAGGAAACGGTCCCTTCGGCGCGATTCGACCGGGTGTTGGAAAAGGCGATGGCGACGTCGGCGGACACGTCGGCCACCACGTTAAAATGCGTCACGAACGGGGCCGCCAGCGTCAACCCGTCGGCGCTCTTCAGGCTGTCGGACACAGTCAGCGTATACCGATCCCCCGGCAGGGCGTCGAAGGTCAGCAGCGCAGTCTGTGTCGTGGCGTCATACTCGACGGACTGGATGGCGACCGGGCCGCCGACTTGGCCGGTGAGTTGGAAATTGATCGGGTTCAACACGGATTCGGCGTTGGAGGCCTGGTCGGCAACCATCCGGCTGTCGAAGGCGACGGTCAGACTCCCCAGCGGCAGCGGCACCAGCGCGTCCGGCAACGGACTTGTACCGACGATGCGCGGCGCCACGATCGGGCCGATCTGGTCCGCCTGATGCGACTGGCTGAGCAGCACGCGACCATCGTGCGTGGTTCGGACGATGTCGCCCCGCGTGCCGCCGCCGGCGACCGTGACTGTCTGCAACGTCGCGAGGTCCACCATGAGCAGTTCGCCCGCTCCCTGCCGATGGTCCCCCTCGTTGCCGGACACGAACAAGAGCCCGTCGAGCTTGGTGCCCGGTTTGCCGAACGCCAGCGAGTCCACGTCCCGGTCGAATTCCAACATGACTTCCGGCGTCGCCTGCCCACCGACGACGTTGAAGCGGACGATTGCTCCCCTGTTCGGCCAAGTGGCGGCCCAGAGCGAACCGTCCGGCGCCACGGCGAGGCTGCCAACCCGGACATCGCTGTAATGCGTGAGCGCGAGCGTGATCGGATCGACCCGTTCGATGCCGTCGGCCGAGGAAACGTAGAGCGTGCCGGTCGCCGGGTCGAGCGCCAAGGCTTGCGTGAACCCGTCACCGACTTGCCGGACGATCCGCCCGGTGGCGGGATTCAACTCCAGCAGCGGGCCTCCGCCCGTCGTCGCCCAAAGCCGCCCCTGCCCGTCCAACGCCATGTCGAAGATCGGATAAGGCAGTTCGGTCAGCGGCGCGCCGACGGCGCCGCCGTCCGCCGACAGGTGGAAGAGCTGGCTGCGATTCGCCCCGCCGCTGATGAGCACGGAACCGTCCCCCAGCTCGACAATGGCCATCGGGCCGATGCCATGTTGTGTGGCGGTATCCACGAGGCTCTGGGTAATGCCGGTCGCAAACGAACGGGCCGAAAACGGCTGCAGGACCGTCTGGAATTCCGATTGGTGCTGCGCCGGCGATGCAGCGGGAACGGCCTGCTGCGTTTGCACAAAAAGCTGGTTGGTGGATGGGGTTTGGCTGGGCACCGGCGCCTGGCCGAGGTCCGGCACGCTGGTTTCCGGCACGGCCGGCAGCGCACCGAGATTGGCGTCGGCGCCGTCACTCGGCGCCGTGACCCCCAACGACGGCTTCTCGCGGTTGCCGGCGTTGTCGGTGGCCAGCGCGAGGAATTCATAGCGATGGCCCGCCTGGCCCTGATAGACCGCCGACGTCTCCGTCGTCCGGTTGAGCCAAATCGTGAACTCGCCTCCGTCCTCCGCCACGTAGACCGTGACGTGTTTGACGCCGCTCCCGGCGGGAGGGGGCCCCGCAGACGCCCCTCCCGCACCCACTTCGCCCTCATCGTCGGTCGCGGTCCACCGCACGTCGTAATCGGCGCTGCCGGTCGCCAGCGGCGTGGCGGTCAACACGGTGGTCGGCGCCACTCCGTCGACGCGATACGTGAGCCGCGCCGTGTCCTCCGGCGGTGCGGTGTTGAACAACACGCGGGCCTGGGCGCTGATGTCCGTGCCGGTGGCCAGGCCGGCCTTGGGCTGAACCGTATAGGTGACGAAGCCGGCGCCGCGATCGGCGGCATCGTTGGGCGGGAGCAGCCCTCTCGCGCGATCCTGCATAACCTCGCCCGTAGCCGGATCGATCGCTTGCAGCAGCCAAGTGGCCGTGTTGGATTCCACATCCAGCCCGGCGCTGACACGCAGGATGAAGCCCTTGGTGGCCGTCAAGTCGAAGTCGCCCTGGAAGGCGCCTCGGCTGCCCGGCACATGGACCTGAATGTCGCCGACCTTGAGGTCGCCCAGCCGGAACGTGCGCGCGTCCAGACCGGGATCGAGTTGCGTGACGATGCGCACTTCGCCGGGCGTCGTGCCCGCCGTCGGGGCATTGCGGAAGTTGATCGTGTAGGGCTGCGTCAGCCCGAGCGGAAGCATCTGTTGATCGCCGAACCCCACCGGCCCGGTCATGGAGGCCATGCCGCTGTCCTGTCCCTGCCCCGTCAGGAACTGCGTCAAGTCCGGCGGCGTGGGATCGATCAGGCTGGGTTGGAATTCGGCCTTCCCGAACCGATTCTCGAACGGCACGTAGATGTTAAACGCCTCGACCGTCGTGGGATGCGAGAGTCCCAGGTCGAAGCCGGCGGCATCGGGCGGCGCCACGCCACCCTTGAGCGCCGCATCGTTCCCATACCACTGCCGCACCTGAGCGAAAAACTGCGGCAGGTTACCGTCCGTGACGATCTGGTTGCCGACCGGCCCGGCCAGAATCCCCGAGGCCAACGTGGCCATGAGGCTGACGAGGTTCGGGTCGCGATGGACCATTGGAACGGAAGGGGACCCCGAAGACGCCCCTCCCGTGCCCACCGGCGGCGTATCGGCGAGCCGCAAGAGTCCGGCCTGTTCCAGGCCCGCCAGGTAGAGGTTCGTCCAGGTCGTTTCGTCCGCCGCAAGCAACATAAGGTTCTGCGAGGCGGTGGGGTCGGCCAGAATCTTCGTCCGCAGCTGCCGGGCATAGTCGGTTTGCTGGGCGATGAACTCGTCCCCGGTCAGCGGCGTGGCCGAAGCCAGGATGTGGAAGCGGAAGGCCACGTCATTGGGAAGGAACGAGTCTCTGAAATCCTGATCCTTGAACTGCTCTTGGTAGCCGGGGTAGGTCGTGGCCGTGAAGGTGAGGCCCGCGTAACCGTTGGCGGCCAGATCGACGGCGTACCCGGGCGCGAGAATTTCCCCGGTCGTATTGACCTGTGCATCCAGTTCGGCCCAGGGGACGTTCGAGACATTCGGGGTGCCGCGCAAGTTCGTGCTCATTGCGACGTAGGACGTCGGCAAGATCAGGCTCTGGCCCAATTCCGGCAGACCGTATTGGAACTGCACATAGGGCACATCCACGTTCGACAGGTTCTGGAGCGAGAAGCCGTAGATGCCGACTTCGCCGGCCTGGATGGCGCGAGGCCCGCCGAGGCCGACGCGAATGTCCGGTTCCAGCGCCCGCTCGACCAGGTACCGATAGGGCACCACCGTCCGGTCCCCGTTGGGATTGACCACTGTGACGTCGTAGAGCCCGTGCGGCGCGTCGGTCAAGTCGAAGGTGGCGATGATCCTCGTGCTGTCCACGACCTGCCAGCTCACCGGCTCGTACTCCGCGATGCCGGGCATGCTGAGCTTGACGATGGCGTTCGGCGCGAACTGTGCGCCCCGGATCGTGGTGGTCACGTAGCGGCTGTCGCCGCCCTGATCCGCCGTGACCTCGGTAATGGTGAGCGGGAGCGTCTCGGCCAGCAACGTGATGGGCGTGTCGTCGGCCGGCTCCGATTGCCCACGCACCAAAATGTAGTACGTACCTGCTTGAGTGGACGGGATCGTCGCCGTTTGGTCCGCGGCAAGGGCGCCGGCATAGGCGGCATCGTAGACGACGCCCGTCGGCACGTCGTTGTAGCGGAGATAGATCTCGTTGGCCGCCTGTTTGGCCGGCGTGGCGAGAGTGACCCGCAAGGTCTGTCCGAGCCCCACATTCACCTGATACAGCCGCTCCTGGCCCTTGTCCAGGGTGGTGGCGAGAGGCATACCGAGTTGGAGCGCGGGGACCGAAACCGTCAGCGGATCGGCGGAGGTGGTCCGGTTGTTGGCTTCGTCCGGCCCCTCATAGACCTCGTTGAATATGTCGGGCCGCACGATGATCCGGTATTGCCCCGGCTTGGCCGAGGGCAGGACCGTATCGAGCTGCGCCGTATAGGTCGCGCCCGGCGACAGATCGCCGGTGTGGGCGACGCGGCCGATCAGCCGATCGCCGATATCCCAGGTTTCGTCCTGAGAGAGGTAGACCGCATCGGACCAGGACCCGCCGGCGGCATTCACGCCTTGGTTCGACACGGTAAAACTCACGTGGAGCGCGTCGCCGGTCATGGCCGAGGCGGACAGGGTGATGCCGTCCACTTGCAAGTCGGACGGGGGCGGCCGGTCGATCGTCAGTTGCTGGGCGCCGGCCCCGGCATTATTCAGCTCCTGGTTTTGCTCGAAGACCTGGCCGCGCGGCGCGCCGGCGCGGGACGGGTCCGTGACGACGAAGACATAGAAGCTCGTCGAGTCTTGCCCCGCGGGCAGGAGATCGGTCGGAGCCGTGAGGACTTGCGTAACCTGATAGCTGTCGCCGGGATTCAACAGACCGCTGTGATTGACCGTGCCCAGAAATCGGTCGGCCTGTAAATTCAGGAACTGGTCGCGCGAGAGATAGATGAAGTCCTGCCAGGACGCCTGCGTCGACAGCGTCGCACCCGTACCCTGGTTGGCGACGGTGTAGTTCAGCATGAAGCTCTGCCCCGCCTGCACGTGCTGCGGCACCGTGACGGCGGTCACTTGCAAATCCGGTTGGTTAGCCGGATCGATGTGCAGGGGGGCCTGGGCCATGTTGTTGCCTTCGCCGCGAAACTCCTGCACCTGACCGCTGGGACCGCTCGACAGGCTGTCGGCTCGGGCCAGCAGATAGAAGTCTCCCGATATTCCGTCCGGCAACCGGACGTTCATCGTCCTCGTGTAGCTGACGCCGGGCGCCAGCTTGCCGACCCTGACGGCTTCGACGAGGAAGCTATCGTTGCTGCTCAAGGAAGGGTCGCTGGAGAGGTAGAGCTGGTCCGACCAGGATCCGTTTCGGGTCTCACGGGTACCGATGTTGGTGACCGTCCAGGAGATGGAGACCGTGTCGCCGGAGCCGGCCGAGGTTGGGACAACGAGGTTGGAAATCGCGAGATCGGCCTCCCGGTAGGTTACGGGCACGGAACCGGTTCCGATATTGTCGGCGTCGTTGCGGGCCTCGTAGACGGTGGAACCGTAATAGGTGACCGCGCCGTCGTTCGTTCCGCCGAAATCGAGTTCCGCTTGCGGCCCACCCGGCGCGCTGTCGGACGGGAAGCCGTCCGTGACGACGTGGACGTAGTAGGTGCCGTCGATCCCCGGAGGCAGCGCGATCTCCGCCGAAGCCTGGTAGCTGTCTCCCGTCCCCAGCGGCGTCGTCTGGCTGTGGGTCACTTTGGCGACCTTGGTCGCCGAGTTGAGGTCAAAGGTCGGATAGGGTGAAAGGAAGACGTTGTCGGTCCAGTAGCGCGTGCCGCCCCAGACCGGCGCCCCCACATTTTCCACCGTCCACTGCACCGTGGTTTTCTCGCCGGAGAAATTGGACGGCGACGCTGTCACCGAGGCGACACGCAGGTCCGCCGGAGCGGCAGTCGTATTGGCGGAGGCGCTCCCGACGTTATTGGTCGTGAACGGTCCCTCCCAAACCCCTCCGGCGGTTTCGACGAACACATAGCGGCCGGTGACCGATGGTCCCAGGCTGAAGGTCCGTTGCTGCTGGTAGGATTCTCCGACGCCGAGGGCGCCGTTGTGCTGGATGTCGCCCAACACCCATTCTTTTGCACCGGGTGCATGCAGCGTCGCTTGGTCGGAGAGAATGACCCGATCGGCCCAGGACGTTTCCTGCGTCGCATCGGCGCCTTGATTGCTCACCGTCCACCCGACCGTCACGCTTCCGCCTGCGACCGCCGTCGGATCGGCCGTGACGGACTCCATCACGAGATCCGGCGGGGGGCGGCTGATGATCGTGATGATGCGGGCCTTGTAGTTGTTGTTGTCGATCTCGTTCGGATCGTCCGGGTTGACGACGTTGCTGAAGGCGTCTTCCGTCACGACCCCGTAAGAATCGGCCCAGGGCGTGATGAAGAACCGGCCGCTGCTGTGGAGCGGCGCCGTATACGTGAGCGTGCGCGTATAGCTCTGGCCGACCTCCAACAGGCCGCTGCGGGCCAGACTATTGCTGATCGCGACGTCGCCCTTGTGGCTGTCTGGCCGTTTCGCGTCGCGGGCCAGCCAGACCGAATCCGTCCACCCGTCCACGTCGGTCGGCCCGGCCCCGAGATTCGTCACCGTATAGGTGATGTCGAAGGTGGACCCGTCGATCACCTGCGTCGGCGCCACGACATTCGTGACGACCAAGTCGGACGGCGGCAGGGGATCCACGATCAGCGAGGCATATCGAGTGTTGTTGTCCTCGTTCGGATATTCGTTCACTTGGCCGGCGGCGTCGCTCTGCACGAGGACATACACGGTGTCGCGATACCGGCGTGGCACGACCAAGCCGGTCGTCTCCGAGTGGTAACTTTCGCCGGGGTTCAGCGCCGCGCCGTTGTCCATCTCGCCGATGAGCAGATCATCGCCGCTGACGTTGGTGTCCAACGACAGGTAGACCCGGTCCTTCCAATGGCCCGTTGTGGTCGGTGTCGTTCCCTGGTTGATGACCGTGAACCCGACGGCAATGGTCCCGCCGGCGGAGACCCGGTCGGTGGCCGTGATGCTTTGGACCTGGAGATCGGGACGCGGCGGGAGACTGACGAGTATGGCGCCATCGTCTTGCGTCACGTTGTTACCGGCCGCCGCTCCGTGTTCGTAGATCGAGGGGCCAACCTGGCCGGTGAGGGGATTGACGGTTGGCACGTTTGTCCGAACCACCACCTGGTACAGGCCTTGGAGCTGATCCGGCAGCATGAACTGTTCGGACCTGGTGTAGAACGTCCCGGCTTGCAGCGGCAGGGTATAGGTGAACGAGCCGAGGACGATCGGCGCCGCGGCGGGGTTGCCGACTTGCTGCAATTCCACCCGATCCGTCCAGGCGCCGTTGGCATCGCCCGTCCCGTCGTTACGGACGGTCCAGGTCACATCCAGCTTGGAGCCTGCCAGCGCCGCCGTCGGCGCGACGATGTCGGTCACCGTCAGGTCCGGCGAAGGCGCCAAGGTCACGGCAATGGATCCTGTCGTCCGGCTATTGTTGTCGGTGTGGAGGAACTCGAAGGCTCCGCGGGTCGCCACCACCGCATAGAGGGTCCCCGAAAACCCGTTCGGCACGGGGACGTAGGCCGTCGCCTGGTAGACGGCCCCCGCCTCCAGCGCGCCGAGATGATTGACGGTGACCGAGGCGTTGGGAACCGGCATGGTGCCGGCTTCGTCATAGGTCAGCTTGATCTCGTCGTACAACGAGGCGGTGTTGGTCGTCCCGATGCCCTGGTTGCGGATAGTCCAGTCGACGCGGACGGAACCTCCGCTCTGGGCTGTCGCCGAGGCGGTGAACGATTCGACTGTGAGATCGGCGTAGGGCATCGGCATCGCATCGAGGACCTGCCCGGCTTCGGCGGCGTTGTTCGTCTCCAACCCGTTTTCGAAGACGGCTCCGGTGGAGTCCGTGCGCACGAACAGATGGTAGCGTCCCTGGAACTGTGGCGGCAGCAGGAAGGTCTCCGTCCGATCGTAGTGCTCGCCGACGTTCAACGATCCTTGGTGCGTGAACTGGGCCAGCACCCGATCGTCGCCGTTGCCGACGATCGCATCGGCCGACGCGATGACGGCGTCCGTCCATGTGCCGGCCATCCCCGCGCCGGTGCCGAGGCCGGTATTGGTGACTCGCCAACCGACCGTGACTTGCGCCGGATCCCCGATCGCCTGGCTCGGCGCAGTCACGTCGGATACGGCCAGGTCGGCATAGGGCGACAGCGTCACCGCCAGTGCCGAGGCCGCAACGTTATCTCCCTCCCCGTTCGTTTCGACCAGCTTGTCGGCCGCATCCGTCTTCAGCAGCAGGAAATAGGAACCCGACTTGTCCACCGGAATCACCACGCCGCGATGTCCGCTATACGTGCCCCCCGCCGTAAGCGGTCCGTCATGGGCCAGTTCGCTGAGCAACACATCCGACGCATCGACCACGTTGTCCGTCGAGAGATAGACCCTGTCGGTCCAGGTCCCGAGGGCGGCGCCGGTCCCCTGGTTAGTCACGGACCAGTCCACGTCGATCGTCGCGCCTGATGCGGCCGTGGTCGGCGCGCCGACAGAGCCGGTGGTCACATCCGGGTGCGTCACGTGCACCACACCGGATTGGCCGAGATTGTTTGTTTCTCCCGTGCCCAGTACCTCAAACAGGCTGTTGCCGGCATCCGCCCGCACGACGAACCGATAGGTGCCGTCGCCGACGATGTCCGGGAGCGTCACTTGCGCCGACGCCCCATAGCCGGCGCCGGAGGCCACCGCCGCCGTCCTCGATGCGGAGCCCAGAAAGATCGCGTTATTCAACGTGCCGTCAGGCGAGAGGTACAACTGGTCACTCCAGTCGTTCGCCGTCGCCCCAGGGCCGCTGTTCGTGACGGACCAGTTGACCGTCACGGTCTGGCCTGGCTGCACGGAGGCAGGACCGGACGCAGAGATGACCCGGAGGTCCGGGGCCGGCTTTACCGTGATTGCCGTCGGTTGGAGCGTGCGCCCGTTGTTGTTGCCGTCGAACGAGGATTCGAAGACCTGACCTGTGGAGTCGGTTTGGACGAAGAGGTGATAACTGCCGCTGATACCGTTGGGCAAGGTGACGGTCGCCTGACCGGTATAGGTCGCATCGGCGGCTAACGGCCCACTGTGGGTCACCCGGCCCAGTTCCACATCGTTGACATCCGGCACCGCATCGCTGGAGAGGACGACCCGATCCTCCCAACTGCCGGCATTGGTGACCGCATTGCCCTGATTGCGCACCCGCCACACGATCTGGATCGGATCGCCGCTCTGGGCCGTCGCGGGCGCCGACACGGCCTCGACGACCAGGTCGCCGTAGCGCAAGGTGACGTTCGTCGGGCTCGCGATCCGGGCATTGTCGTTGTCGTTCGGATATTCGACGACTTGATTCTGCGAATCCGCCTGGATCACGACCGACCGGGCTCCGCCCAGATTGATCGGCAGCATGATCGCCTGGGTCCGCGTGACCGATTGCCCCGGCGCCAGTGTGCCGGTAAATGGCGCATCCAGAAAGAAGGTGTCGTTGCCGATGATCTGATCGGTGGAGAGGGCGACCGAATCGTTCCAGGTTCCGTTGGCTGCGGCGGTGCCCTGATTGGTCACGGTCCAGGTGATCGAGAGCGGCTGGCCTGAGTCGGCCTGCGCCGGGACCTGGACATCGCTGACCACCAAATCCGGCAGCGGCGGCAACTGGATGGTCATGGCCTGATTGTCGACGGCGGTATTATTGCCTTCGTTGGTGTGCTCATCGACTTGGTTTGCAACATCCGTCTGGACGATGACCGTGCGGGAGCCGAGCAGATCGATCGGGAGATTGATATTCTGCGTTCGCGTGATGGACTGGCCGGCGGCAATGGTCCCGGTGAACGTGACCGCCCCAAAGAGCTGGTCGCCACCCACGAGCACATCCGTCGAAAGATAGAGGTAGTCACTCCAGGTTCCGGTAAAGGCCCCGGTGCCTTGGTTCTCCACCGTCCACGTGATCGGAACCGCGCCGCCTGAGAGCGGCGTCGCCGGCGCGTCGATATTCGTGACAACGAGGTCCGGCAGCGGTGGAAGCGCGAGCGCCATTGCTGCGCTGGCGAGGTTGTTATTGGTCTCGTTGGTTTCAGGCTGATTGTTCGCCTGGTCCGCCTGGACCAGGAGAAAATAATTGCCGGGGGCCAGCGACGTATTGAGCGGGAGGGAGACAGAGACCGTTCTGGTGTAGGCGCCACCGTTCGCGGCCAAGGGAGCCGCGTTGGCCGCAAACAGACCCAGCGGGATATCCGTCCCGATTTCGAGCGTACTGTTCGTGGAGAGCCAGAGTCGGTCGGTCCAGTTTTCCAAGGCCGCGTCCGTGCCGGCGTTGGCTACGGTCCAAGTCACGTCGATGGCCTGTCCGAACTGCGCGCCGGTCGGCGCGGTCACCGACGACACCGTCAAGTCCGGCGACTGAAGCGTGACCACAGCCGTATAGGCATCGGCGGTGCCCGGCTCCCCTTTCACCCCGTCGGCATCCTGATCCATCGCGTTGCCGACGGTGTCGGTGATATTGGGGCCAACCACCAGGGTATAGACGCCGGCGGTCGTCCGTGCGTTGAAGTTGATCGTGACGGTCGTCCCGGAACCGTTGATGGAGGTGATCTGACTCTTCAGGTCCACACCGCCCGGACCGGTAAAACTCTGGATATCGGCCGTCGTGAAGCTGGCCGCATCAATCGTCTCGTTGAACGTGACGGCCAATGACGACCAGGGCGAGGAGGCCTGCAGGGACGGAGTTTGGGAAACGATGCGCGGGCCGGCGTGATCCAGCACGAAGGTGCTGCTGAACGCCGCATTGCCCCGGCCCTGCAGATCGAGGACCGAACCCGCCGGCAAGGTGAACGTGTAGGTCGTATCCACGTTGGGCACATCGGGCACCGAGAGCGTAAAGCGGACCGTGCTGCCATTTAGCGCCTGGACGCCTGTGACGGTGGCCCCGCCATCGATAAACAAGTCGCCTGCGCCGACCGAATCGAGCCGGACACCCTCGGAAAAATTCAGATCGACAAACGTCGGCGGCGCGGCCAACCGGGCGCCGGTCGGCAACGAGGAGGCGGTCACCGTCGGTGCGGCTCCCTGCCGAGTCGTAGAGCCGGTGACCGCCAGCGTGTATTCGCCCGTGCCGGTAACCGGGAGGACGACGATGCGATAGGCGCCGGTCTCGCCTGCCGCCACCTGGAAGGTCAATTGCGCATTGCGGCCATCAGCGGCGCCGCTGTCGTTCGAAGCGACCAGGATGCCGGCGGGATTGTAAAGCTCGATACGCGGATCGAGGGCATTGATCGGTTGGCCGCTGTCCCCTGCCGGCGTCGTGGTGGTAATCGTGAGCTGGTCGCCTGCGTTGGCCCGGACGAAGTACTGATCTCTTCCATCCACCGCGCCGGCCCAGGCGACCGCTTGCTCCAAGAAACGGTCGTCCAAACCGGAGCGCATCCCGGTCGTGTACGGAGCGTTATTGGCATAGGGCCCGGCGAGGTAGACGGACCGCCCCAATCCGGGGTTCCCCGCAGCCGCCACGGGACGGCCGCCGCCGGCCGTCGCAAGGATCGTCGCCCCGACGTCAACATAGGGAGCGTTGCCTGGGGCATCCATGCTGCCGGCCGTGTATGTTTGTGGGAGACTACCGAGGCCTGCCGTGATCGGATGCGGCGTAGCCGACGGCGTCACGGTTCCGCCGAACCCTTGCGATCCGCCCGCAACATTCACGGGGATGACCGCATCGAGATCCGTCACCGTCGCCCCCGTGTCCGGCCCGGCTCCATAGATCGTCGAACCGACGGCGACGACTCCGCCGCCTGCTTCCACCCAAGCCCGCAAGGCCGAGGCATAGGTCTCGAATTGGTTTTGGTTGCCGCTGCCATCGTCACCGATAACCACCACATCGTAGGCCTGCAGCGCCGAAGCGGTGACTTGCGAGGGCGTGAGCAGCGTGGCGGTGAAATCGAAGTAGGTGTCGTCGTTCAATTGATTGACAAGAGCCTGGAACCCGCTGTTGTTGCCGCTCGACGACCCGGAGATCACAGCCACCCTGGCCGTGCCGTCGAGGGTCCGGGCCGCGGTTTTGACCAACGACGCACGCGCATCCAGGGTGCCCACGACCTGTGCGGTGAGGCCGATGTCCCGGATCGTCGCTTCCGTGCCGTCCGGCTCCCGTTCAAACTCCGCCTGACGCGTAACCACCAACGTATACAGGCGGTTCGCGGTCCCAGTGACACGCACGTAGTACGTCCCCGTGGCCGGCGCGACGACCCCCCGGACGGCTTGGTCGACGTTGGCGGCGTCGGCAATGCCGACGGCCAATACCGCTCCAGTTGCATCCCGCAGTTCCAGTGTCAACGATCCGGCCACGCTGTCCGTCGCGGTAAGCGCCACGGTCGTCGCTTGGCCGGCGCTCAGGTCGAATCGGTAATAGTCGTTCTGCCCGGCTTCCGTCCGCGCTGACACGGCCAACCGGTCTGCGCTTCCTTGCAGGACGACCGACGAGCCGTTGAGGTCTATAGCCGTCGAGAGATCATCGTTGATCGGACCGGCAGCCGCCCATAGTTCCGGCTCCACGAGGCTATTGAGAGTGGCACGCCACTCGTAGATCCCGCTTCCCGCCAGGCCGGTAAGCCGGATCGTGTAGGCCCCGGCAACCGTGATCGGCGCATTCTGGAGGAGGACCGTGGCGCCCGGCGATATCGCGGCGACGCTCCCGACCGTTGCGCCGTTGGGGTCTACCAGCGCGATCTGTCCGACGAGAGAAGTATCTTGCGGGGTCAGTCGCAGCGTCAGCCGCTGTCCCGCGTCCAGGTTCAATGTGAAGCTGTCGACGTCGCCCGCGGCCTGGAAACGTCCCTGGAGCGTCGGCGCAGCCGGATCATAAATCAGCGAGCCTCCCGGCAGGGCGGGCTGGAACGTACTTGGGAAGGAGCGGGTGGCCGTATCCAACGTGAAACTGCGAACCCAGTCGCCGCCCGCCGTGCCGTCGGCGTTGCCGTCGAGCAGGTTTCCGCGCGCGTCGCGGAAGGCTGCAGCCGAAGACAGAAGCGTCAACGCATAGGCACTGTCCGACAGGTTCGCATAGGTGAGCGTCAGCGTGGAGGTCGATGCGGCGTAGCTGAATGAGGTGGGCGCGTAGGGCTGGTTGGTCAGCGTGTCCCGCAAGGTCACGTCTTCCGCGCCGAGTCCGCTCGTTCCCAGCGACTCGCTGAATTGCAGCGTGATCGTAATATCGCCGGACGGAGCCGTGCCCCCTTCCGCCAGCGAACTGTTGAGCACGCGCGGAGGTGTCGCATCCACGTCGAAGGTGGCCGTGAACGCCGCGAGGCTTTTGTTGGAGAGACTGCTGAGGCCACCGGCCGGAATCGTCACCGTGTAGAGGCCGTCTCCTGTTTGGATCCCGGCAATGTCGAATTCAACCGTATCCTGATCGATGACCGTAACACTGGTGGCCGGCGTCCCATTGAGGAGCAGATCGCCGGCCTGGATTGAGGACAAGAGGAGGGGTTCGGACACGTCCAGGCGATACGTTGCCGGGTTGGCCGTAAGCAAGGCGCCGTTGGCGACATTCACCGGGGCCGCCGTAAATGACGCTGGAGCACCGGTCGCGCCGCTGACTTTCACCGCATACTCGCCGGCGCCCGACTCCGACAGCACGACAATCCGATAGAGTCCCCCCGAGTCGGTCGGAACCGTATAGGTAATCCCGGCGTTGCGGCCATCGGCGGCGCTGTTCAGATCGCTGGCGACGAGCACGCCGGCCTGGTTGTAGAGCTCCAGCTTGGGGTTGAGTTGATTGATCGGCTGACCGCTGCCATCCCCAGGCGTGCTCGTCGTGATCACCAATGCATCGCCGGCGCTGACATGCACGGGATACTGATCCTGCCTATCCCGCGCGCCCGCCCAGGCCGCCGCTTGCTCTAGGAGACGATCGCCGGCCCCGCTTCGCAGCTCACCGGCAATCGAAATACTGGCATAGGCAGGCCCCAGGAACACGGAGCGCCCTGCTCCGACCGTCTTTACCACCACCGCAGGATTGTTGGCGCCGGCGATTGTGGCCAAGACGGTCGCGTCTGCGTCGACTCGCGGGCTGGTCGTTGGAAACTCCGAGACGGCCGTCGTAAACGAGAAGTTGGAAAGGCCTTCGCTGACAGGGTGCATCGTGCCGGTAAACGCGATAGGACCGTTGCTTCCGCCGGCGATCTGGCTGCCTCCCGCGGTATTGACCGGCACAATCGCGTCAATATCCGCGACCGGCGCGCCGGACGCAGTTCCGCCCGCCTTGACCGTCCAGCCGACCGCCACCAAGCCTCCGCCGGCTTCCACCCATGCCCGCAGCCGACTCGCAAACGTTTCGAATTGGTCCTTCGGGTCGGAGAAATCATTGGCCCCGATCATCACGACATCGAATTGGTTGAGGAACCCCGCCGTCGCAGCTTGTGTCGGCGTGATGGCTTGCGCCGAGAAATCGAAGTAGGTGTCATCGTTCAACTGCGCGACGATGCCGACAAACCCCGTTTCGGTGGATTGGCCGCCGGTAGTGATGACCGCAACCCTCGTCACGCCCTCCGGCTTGTCCATCAACTGGCCGACCGAGCCGAGACTTTGCCCGGCGAGGCCGATATGGTCAGCCGACGCCACCGCGGAATTAGGCTCCAGATCGAAGTCCGCTGCCCGTGTCACGACGAGACTGTACGCCCGGTCCGCCTCCCCGCTCACACGCGCATGGTAGGTCCCGCTGGACGGTGCGACGAAGTTTCGGATGTATTGATCCACGTTGACCGCATCCGCAAGACCACCCGCCAGCAACGTGCCGCTTGCGTCCCGCAGCTCCAGCCCGAGCAGTGCGCCCATATCCGACGCCGCCAGGGCCAGCGTCGTGGCTTGGCCGGCAGTCAGATCGAACCGGTAATAGTCATCCTGACCGGCTTCGGTCTTGCCGGTCACCGCCAGGCGGCTTCCGGTGCCTTGCAGTGTCACAGCCGATGCCGTGATGTCCTGCGCCGTGGACAGCGAGTCGTTGGTGGCGCTCCCATACTGCCCCGCATCGAGCGCACTGTTGAGGGTCAACACTGTCTGGTAGACACCGGTCCCCGCCTGGCTGGTCAACCGGACCGTGTAGGTCCCGGCTGCGGCAACCGGCAATGTCTGCAGCAGGACCGTCGCCCCGGCCGCTGATGCCGTGGCCATGCCCAGCGACTCGCCGCCGGGACCCAGCACTTCCACCTGACCGACAATGGACGCATCTTGCGGGGTCAGGCGTACGGTGAGCGTCTGGCCGGCATCCAACGTGACCGTGTAGGCATCCGCATCGCCGGCGGCATGGAAGCGGCCGGCCACCGGCGTCGTCTCGTCGATCAACCCTCCGAGCGGCTTGAGTGGCTGGAAAGTCGTCCCGATCGGCCGGGTCGCCGTATCCAGCCGGAAGCTACGGACGAAATTGTCACCGGCGGTCCCGTCGATATTGCCGTCCAGCGGGTTGCCGGCCTGGTCTCGGAAGGCCGTGGCCGAGGCCAGCAGTGTCAGCACATAGTCGCTGTCCGGCAGATTGGCGTAACTGATCGTCGCGGTTTTTGTCGTTGTGTCGTAGGCAAACGAGGCCGGGACATAGGTCTGGTTGGTCAGGACGTCGCGCAAGGTGACATCTTCGGCCCCCAGGCCACCGGTCGCCAGGGGCTCGCTGAACTGCGCCGTGATCGTGACTATGCCGGCGGGATCGGCCACGATGATCCCACCTTCGGCCACCGAGGTTCCGGTCACGAGCGGCGGCACGCCGTTATCCTGTCCGGTGACGGCCAGGGTGTAGTCGCCGACGCCCGCTTCAGACAGGACGACGATGCGGTAGAGCCCGCCTCCGCCGGTCGGGACGGTATAGGCCACGAGCGCATTTTTGCCGTCGCCGGCGCTGCCGAGATCCGATGCAACCAAGGCCCCGGTGGGCCCATACAGCTCCAACTTGGGATTCAGCAGATTGACCGGCTGGCCGCTACCGCCACCCGGTGTGGTCGTCGTGATCGTGAGCGTCGCGCCGTCGATGCCCCGCACCAGATACTGGTCCTGCTTGTCCCTCGCCCCCGCCCAAGCCACGGCTTGTTCCAGTAGCTGATCGGCGCCGCCGGTTCGCAACCCGGTATTGGCATAGCCGGATGCATAGAGCGGCCCCAGGTAGACGGAGCGTCCGAGTCCCGGCGTGCCGGCGGCTGCAATCGGCAAGTTGGAAATAGTCGCCAGCAGCGTCGCGCCGGGATCGACATAGGGACTCGTAAACGGAAATTCGGCGGCCCCGCCGCCGCCGATGGTAAAGCTTGTCAAGCCGGCCGTGACCGGATGCGTCGTGTTCGCAATATCGACGGAGCCCGCGCCAGAAGCGTACGCGCCCGACGTATTGACGGGAATGATGGCGTCAATATCGGGCAACGGAGAACCACCACCCGACACCCCTGCGCCAAACACCGTCCATCCGGCCGCGACCACGCCGCCGCCGGCCTCCACCCACTGCCTGAGCGCCGGCGCGATCTGGTCGAACGCGTCCCCACCCGTCGAACCGTTGTTGCCGATGATCACCACATCGTAGGCGTTCAGCTCGGCAAGCGTATCCACCAGCGAGGGGGACACGAGGCTGGCATTGAAGCTGAACGCCGTGCTGTCGTTCAGTTGGCTGACGATCTGGCTGATTCCGGAGTCGTTGGTGACCGTGCTGACGACCGCCACCTTGACGGTGCCCTCGGGCTTGTTCGTCCACTGACCGACCGAGCCGAGGATTTGACCGGCAAGGCCGATGTTGTCGGCCGAGGCCGGCGTCGAATTCGGCTCGATATCGAAGTCCGACGATCGCGTGACGATCAAACTATAGCTCTGAGTCGTCGTCCCGCCGACCTTGACGTAATAGGTCCCGCTCGCCGGCGCGATGAAGTTTCGGATGTATTGATCCACGTTCGTCGCATCGGCCAGTCCTGTGGCCAACACGGCGCCGGCTGCATTTCTCAGGTCGAGGCTTAAGGACGTGCTACCGTCCAGAAAGGACAGGGCCACGGTCGCCGACTGTCCCGTCGTCAGATCGAAGCAGTAGTAGTCCGGCGTACCGGACTCCGTTTGCCCCAACACCGCAAGATGATCCGCGGCCGCTTGCAGCGCGATAGAGGAGCCGTTCAGGTTGATCGCGCTGGCGAGGTCGTTATTGGCAGGGCCGCCGAACGGTTCCGTCTCTCGCGCCGTATTCAGCCAGACCTTCAGGTCGTAGTTGCCTGTTCCTTCGAGACTGGAAAACTTGACGCTGTACGTGCCTTGTTGCGCCAACGGGACGTTTTGCAAGACGACGAAGCCGCCCGCCACATCGGCGGCGGCCGTCCCCAGCGACACGCCCTGAGGATCGAGGACTTCCACTTCTCCCTTCACCGACGCGCTCTGAGGCTGCAATTCGACCGTGAGCGTCTGGCCGGCATCCGCATTCAAATCGAACGTGTCGACTTCACCCGCGTCCGAGAAGCTCTCGTGGAGGGTGGACCCGGAGATTTGCGAGCCCGGCGGCAATTGGGCTCCTTCGACCGCTGCCGCTTGTCCGCTCGGCGCACGGGTCAATTCAACCGGCGCCGACACGGTCGCCGGCGTCCCGGACAGCAGCAGACGAGGTTCGAGCGCTTCGAAGATGATTTTATGGCGGGCTGGTGCGCGCTGCCGCCGCTTGTGGCGGAGCGCCCAGAGGCCGGTCCGGCGGGGATGCTTGGCAAAAAACCATCGGGCGAGATTGCCGCCCCATATTCTGGCGAAACTCATCGTTCCACTCGTCGCCGACGATTCGGTGCGGACGCTCGACGCGCCGCGAGGAATCGGCGCCTCGCGCCAACCTCACGCGCAAATCGAGCACAACGCGGCCTTGTTTACGTGTCACTGAAACACCTGTCAATGAGTACAAGTACCCCGCGCGCCAGGCACGCAATTTCCGTGCATTGTTGGATTTCGCGCGACTTTGGCCTATAAGTGACTGATTGCAAGATAGTTTATTCAGCGCGTCTGACGCGGCATCGTTTTTGGATGGACACCGAACCTGAAAAAATAAAATCGTCATCCGAAGGATCGCCCCTCGGCTCCATCGGGGTGATCGTCGCCCTGGTGCTGCTGGTGCCGACGATCTTGTATTACGCGATGGCGCCGGACGAGTTGCTCAAGGCGGGGGTGACGATTTTTTCGGACGGCCGGCAGCGGGTCTATCTGGCCGACCCCGCCCGGTACGAGCGGGCCGGCTACCAGGACTATTGCGTGCTCGAACCCCGTGACGAGCTGACCATCGTCCAGCCGCCGCAACGGCCCGACGGCTCGTTGCTCGCCCGCGTGGCGCGCATGGAGCCCACCGTGGTGCCCTTTTGCCCTCCGCAGGCGGACGTGTTCGTCCGGCCCCACCAGGTGGTGCAGAAGCAGAGTCTCTGGCGCGAGGTGCGTGAGCGCCTGGACCGGCTGTTCTCCCGCTGACGTATGGAGTTGCTATTTTTTCAAGCGGGCGGCAAACTGTTTGCGGAATTTGGCCAGCTTCGGATTGACGACGTAGGCGCAGTAGGGTTGGGCGGGATTTCTGGCGGCATATTCCTGATGATAGTCTTCGGCGGGATAAAAGGGGCCGGCGGGCGACACTTCGGTCACGATGGGTTTGCCGAAGACTTGCTCGGTCGTCAGTGCGGCGATGACGTCCTTGGCGACGGCCTGCTGTTCGGGCGAATGGGTGAAGATCGCGGAGCGATATTGCGTGCCCGTGTCGTTGCCCTGACGGTTGAGGGTGGTGGGATCGTGAATCGCAAAAAAGACGTCCAGGATGTCCCGGTACGAGACGACGCGGGGATCGAACGTGATCTGCACCGCTTCCGCATGACCGGTCCGGCCCGTGCAGACCGCTTCGTACGTCGGATGGGCTCCCGGCCCGCCGATGTAGCCGGACTCGACGGACTCGACCCCCGTCAGCTCGTCATAGACCGCTTCCAAACACCAGAAACATCCGCCGGCCAGCGTGGCCACTTCCGTGCCGGCCCGGGCGGCCCTGTCCGTTGTCATCGCGCCCCCTCCTGTGCACGGTCATCCGGCGGTGGATGGGACCCCCACCAGCGGCGTTATACCATATCTCGGCCGTCTCCGCGCGCCCACTCGGCCGGGGACAGACTCGCGTGTCGTGGGCGGCGCTGACGTGAATCCGCCGGTGCACCCGACAGGGGGGAAAGGATGTCGTGGTCGGGAATAGGCCTCCACAACAGATGCTGGACCCTGAAACGGGCGCACTCGAACGGTCCGTCTTCTCGTTCATGGTCAACCACCATCTGCAGTTGATTCAGCGGTCCCAGCGGACCTTGGTTTTGCTCCTCGTGACGGTGGACCGTGCTCATCCGTTGAGTTCGGCGGCCCTGCCGATTCTGGCCCGCTACTGCCTGGACACCATTCGCGCCACCGACCTTATGGGCCGCCTGGATGCGCACCAGCTGGCCCTGGCCTTTCCGACCACGGGCGAGACGACGGCGGAACAGATCATCTGGCGCCTCGAAACGCAGCTGAAGAAGGGACGGGCTGCCGGGACGTTTCCGCACGAGCTGGGCGTCGACTGGCGCGTGCTCGTGGGAACGGCCGATGGGCCGGCGACGTTCGACGCGCTGATCGCCCCGCCCTCGTAACACCCTCTTCCTGCACGCCCCTCGGGCACGCTCCCCCTCCGCCTTGGCTCGCGCACGTCTTTTTCGTGCGAGGTAAGGCTTGGGCCAGTTGATCTTTCACGAGTTTCAGCGCATCATTTTGTGAGTCGATCTGATGCGGGGTCCGTTGCGCTTCGCCCACCTGGGGCGAGGGAGTGAGCCCGACGCCGGGCACGAGCCCCGTCAGGAACCGCCAACGAAAAGGAGAAGACGGCATGCATCGTAAAAGTTTTTGGTGGGGACTCGCGGTCGGCGCCTTCGTCACCTGCCTCTTCGGCCAGTTGGGGCTCTCCTCGGGCAGCAAGGCCCTCGATCCGCCCCGTGGAATCCCCCCCGAAATGGTCGCCGAGTATCTGCACGCGATCATCCAAGCGGATCGCGCGGTGTATACGACGGAGGTGGTGGAGCGGATGCAAATGCGCGGGGTTGTCTCCGCCGCAGAAAATTGGCGGGAGAGCGGACGGCTCCCGTTGCCGGCTCAATTTCTGATCGAGGCAAGCCGGTTGGTGGCGGAGCAGCGGAACGGCCTTCGATTCCGGTTGATCAGCAATTGGGCCATCAACAAACGGAACAGCCCCACGACCGAGTTCGAGAAGGCCGGGCTAACGGCCATCCAGGCGAACAGCGACCGCCCGTACACAGGCTTCACGACCGAGGGCGGGACACGGTATTTCCAAGCCCTCTATGCCGACAAAGCGGTCTCTCAGAGCTGCATCGGCTGTCATAACGCCCATCCCGACAGCCCGAAGAAGGATTTCAAGCTCCAGGGCGTCATGGGCGGGCTGCTGCTGATGATTCCGCTCGCCTCCTAACAACGGTCGGCGCAACAGGCGGATGGGCCGCTCACGCGTTTGAATGCGGCGCATGGAGGTCCGGACCGTACGGCACGACACAAGGGGAGGTTGTCGTTCGACACCTCTCGCGGCCCTTATCCATTCTTGAGGGAGAGCCGGCATGAAGAAGCTCACGATTGTCTGTAAAGAGGAAATCCAAGACGAGGTGTGGGCGGTGCTGACGGAGTCCGGGGTCAAACGCTACACGGTGATCGGCAACGCGACGCGCCGCGGGCTAGACGACGCCGTGCCGCCCGCTCCGTTCGCGGAGGAGGAGTACATCCAGCTCCATGTCGTGCTCATGGACGACCAGGCGGACAAGGTCATCGAAGCCCTCAAAACATTCCACGATCAAATGGTCGGCATCCATGGCCATAAGATTCCGTTCCACGTGGAGGTGCAACCCTGCGAGGTCATTCTCTAAGCTCCGGCGCAGGGCCTCTGTGCAGCCGGCGCACGATGCGGCCGCACACGGACGTGTGCCATGAACAGGATTCGCATTCGTCGTACGGTTGTGTCACATTCCCCTGTCCAGCAATTCACGCACTCTCTTGACCAACGCCATAGGGCTGAACGGCTTTTGCATGAACGGCTCCGGAGAGTCTCCGGAGTCGGCCCGTTCGGTACCGCTATGCGCGTGGCCCGACATATAGAGCACCTTCATCTCGGGATAGAGCAGCAGCAGCCGGTTCGACAATTCCACCCCGCCCATCCCGGGCATCGCCATGTCGGTCACGAGGAGATGCAGCGGCCCTCGGTGCCGCTGACTCAACCGAATGGCTTCATGACCGGTAGACGCGACGAGAACGTGGTAGCCCTGCGCCTGAAGAACTTTTTGCAGGATCATCCGGACGCCGTGCTCGTCCTCCGCCAACACGATGGTATGTGATTGCCGGCTCGGAACAACCGGAGGCTCCGTGTCAACGATCGGTTCGGCCGGTTCGGCAACCTCATCGACCCTCGGGAAATAGATCCGGAAGACCGAGCCTCGTCCGAGCTCGCTCTCTACGTCGATGCTCCCATGGCTCTGCTGCACAATGCCGTAGACGGTGGACAGGCCGAGCCCCGTCCCTTGCCCCAACGGTTTCGTGGTAAAAAATGGTTCGAAGATGCGAGCTTTGGTCGCCGCATCCATCCCGGTCCCGGTGTCGCTGACGGCGAACATCACGAATGAGCCGGGATGTTCCAACGTGAGCTTGCACGCCGCCTGTTCGTCTAATTCGACATTGGCCGTTGAAAATGTGAGCGTCCCCCCGTGGGGCATCGCATCGCGGGCATTGATGACCAAATTGATGATGACTTGTTCGAGCTGGCCGCGATCGGCCTTCACGCTTCCCAACGCCGGGTCCAAATTCGTCGCCAGCTCGATGTTTTCTCCCAGGAGGCGGTGGAACACCATGCCCAGCTCGGTGACGAGCCTATTGAGGCTCAAGACTTTGGGTTGATTCACTTGTCGACGGCTGAAGGCCAGCAGTTGACTTGTCAAGGCCGCGCCGCGGGCGCCCGCCCCCATGATGGCCTCGAGATCCTGCCGAAGGGGGTCTTCCGGGGACAGTTGCAGGTGCATCATCTCGCCGTACCCGCGGATGATCTGCAGTAAATTGTTGAATTCGTGCGCGACCCCGCCGGTAAGATTTCCAATGGCCTCCATTTTCTGGGATCGAAACAATTGTTCTTGGCTTTGACGCAAGGCTTCCTCGGTCCGATTGCGGTGGTCGATCTCGCCTTGCAAGCGGGTGTTGGTCTGGGTCAGTTCGAGCGTACGGGCTTCGACCTCCTGCTGAAGCTGCGCTCGATGCACCTCCAGTTGCCGGTCTCGTTGTTGAATCTGATCCAGCATGGAATTAAAGGCATCCACCAAGGAGCCGACCTCATCATCCGTCAGGTGACCGGCCCGAATCGAATAATCGCGTCGTTCGGAAACATCGTTGGCGACCTGCGCCAACGCGAGCACGGGCGCCGACACGTACCGCTGGAGGCGCATGGCCGCCACGAAGGCCGCCAGCAACGAGAGCCCCGCCACAAAGACCATGCCGGCCGCGGACGTCCCAAGCTGCTGGTACAGGGCGCGCAAGTCCGTATGGACGAAGACCGTTCCGATGCGAGCGCCGTTGAGGAACACCGGTTCCACGACCACCAGCCGATCGAGGCCGCGATACGTCTCTGCGGCATCGGATCGGGCCGGGACCAACGTCCGGTCGGCCCCGGCCCCGAAATACGAGGCGAAGAGACGTCCATCGTGGCCGTACAGCGCGGCGGCGAGAACCTGGGGGGCCACGCGAAGATGGCCGAGCGCCTCCGCCGCAGCCGGTTGATCGTCGAAGGCCAAGGCGGCCGTGCTGTTCGCGGCGAGCACCTTCGCCTCGATGGTCAAGTTTTGCATCAGCAAGGCACGGCTCTCGTAAAAATTCACGATGAGGATCAGCAGCCCGGCCAGCAGCACGGCCCCCGCGCTGGTCCCCATGATGACGGCCATCAACTTGCCTTGAAGCGATTTCGTCTTCAACGTGCGCGTCATGTACGACCTCTTCCTTGTCCTTTCCTCACGACACGGACCCACGCCCCCGGCCGACCGATGCGGCTCAGTAATGCCAGGCCAGGCGCACGAAGAAACTGCGAGGAATCGCGCTGCTCTGATACAACGCGCCCGCCCCGATGGGCTGCCACTCGAAATGCGACTTATCGAACAGATTTTGTCCCACGAGTTCCGCGTCGATCTGCTGATTCACCCGCCAGGCCAGCCTGGTGTCGACACGCGTGTAACTCGCCACCATGTTGCTCATCAATCCGTCGGTGTAATAGATTCCGGTATCCCATTGGAGATTCTCCACGACGTCGTATTGCGAACGGATGCGGAACTGCTGCTTGGGATTGAGCCCCGGATCGAGGTTCGCGTTGGCGGTATTGATCGCGTTGATCTCCATCCTGAGCCAGGAATAGTTCGCGCTCAGCCGCCACGCCTTCGCGGCCTGCCACGCCGAGGTCACCTCCACGCCGTAGGTATGGCCCGAGCCCTGATTCATGTTCTGGAACGGGGTCACCACGTGCGCGGGGCTCGGATTGGTCTCCACAAAAGCCGCCCCGCTGGACACGCCCACCAAGAGATTCCGGTAGACGTTGTAAAAGCTCGTCACATCGAAGGTCACCGCGGGCGTCACTTGCGTCCGATACCCGAGTTCATAGGCCACCATATCTTCGGCGCCGGCATTGGGGTTGCCAAACGTGGATGCCATGGTCAGAGGCGGGACGCCGGTTCGGGAGGACACGCCGGCGTTCAACCGCATGGCGTCATCGGCCCGGGTCGGGAGGCGCACGGCGCGGGAAACGGCCAGCCAGAGCGTATGGTGCTCATGGGGAGTCCAGAGCAACCGGCCATTGGGCTGGTACTCCATGCCGGTGAACGTATTGTAGAGCGCCTTGGCTCCCGCAATGAGCCGCAGCTGCTGGGGGATCAGCGTCACTTCGTCCTGGGCGAACCAGCTCACCACCTGGAAGTTGTAGCTGGGCGGCGCGAACGACAACCGGAAATTGTTGGCGATATTGTCATGGGAGAGTTGATAGGCGGCTCCCCAGACAATGTCGTGCCGGTCGAGCGGCTGGAACCGGTGCTGGACATCCAGGTCGTACGTCGTGCGATTTTCCCCGATGAAGAGATTGTCGCGCTGCGTCCGGTCCACATAGGTCTGCACCGTCAGATCCGAGGTGCTGGAAAATTGTCGCGTCCAGCGGGCCAGGAGATTCCCGCCTCCGACCTGCGTGGAATTGGGGATGATGGGCAGGAAGGGCTGTGTCAGGGATGCCCCCCTCGCATCGTTCTGCTCGCTGCCCGAGTAGCCGTCCCCCTGGACGGTCAGGCTGTCGCGGCCGGTGAGTTTCAGGTCGGTCCGAAATCCCACTCGGGCTTGGTCCCATTGATCGTAGGCCGCCGTACCGTTCGGGTTCGCATAGCTGTTGCGGTTGAAAAACTTGCCGTAGACCCGGTACTCCCCCTGTTCGCCGATCTTGCCCCCGTGTCGAGCGCTGGTGAACCCTCGTTCGAGGTTGCCGGCGCCGGCTTCGACAAACGTGCCCTGGGTCGCAGCGGCTTTCTTCGTGATGACGTTGATGACGCCGTTGACGGCGTTCTGGCCCCACAAGGTTCCCCCGGGGCCGCGAATCACCTCGATCCGGTCGACGTCTTCCAGCAGCACGTCCTGCACGTCCCAAAACACGCCTCCGAAAAGCGGGGTATAGACCGACCGGCCGTCGATGAGCACCAAGAGCTTGTTGGCAAAAGGCGAATTGAATCCGCGGATCGTAATCGCCCACTGGTTCGCGTTGATCTGGGAGACTTCCACGCCCGGCGCCAGGCGCAACGCTTCGGGAATGCTCCGAAAGCCGCCCCGCTTGATGTCTTCGCCGGTAATGACGAAGATCGCGGAGGCCGTCTCTTCCAGGCGCTGCGCCTTCTTGCCCGCCGACGTCACCTCGATGTTCATCAGTTCTTCGAGGCTGAGTTCGAGCGCGCCCTTGGCAAGTTGCTCCGCATTCGGCACCTCGGTTTCCACGGCCAAACTGCGGTTCGCCGGAAGCACGATCGCCCAGACCAGCGCCAGCGCGAAGCCGCGCTCCCACCCAGCCCTCCGCCACGCGATGCTGCTCACGGCGCCCCTCCTTCCGATGTCCCGTGCTTCACAAGCATAGCCAGGCTCAGGAGTTTTGAACTGATCCTCAACCCGGATTGTTTCGCCGCCGCAAGATTGATTCCAAAACGAATCTTTTTCTCGACCGGCACGAACTCCACGATCCCGCCGGCCCCGGCAAAGCCCTCGATATCGCTGACCGTGAGTATGCGCCGGTGGGCCAGACTCGCCAGGACCGCCGCCAGTCGTGCCCGCTCCGAGGCGCTGACGAACAACACATGGCAGTCTCCCGAATCCTGGACGCGCTGGATCCGTTGGGCCTGCAACGGACGCCCCTGTGAGGTTTTTTGGGTCAACGCGTCGAGAAACGGACCGAACGGATCGTCCCCCAACACGCACACCACGATCGGATCGTTCGGAGTGCTAAACGCCTCGGCCGGCCACTCGACAAAAAGGGTAAATTGATACAGGTAGGCAGATTTCAGGGCGAACTCAGGCAGGACGCCGGTCTCGGCTCTGACCGACATGGCCAGTACAGCCCAGATCCCCAGCCAGACGCAGAGGACCATTGTCCTGATGGTCCAGCGGATTGGATGGTGGGTCCGTGCTCTATCGGGAGGATGGCAGGAGCGGCTCACAAGGCCAGTCCCCGCCCAATGCCTGTGCTGCAAGCCAAGTCCACCTCGTCCGAGAAAACTCGCTTGAAAGTCTGAAAACTGTATCAGGATTGGAATGGGCCAGCAATGGCAATACCCATCTTTTGACGCATTCGCCGGCGGATATGAGGCGCATCCCAGGGGGGCGCAAAACTCGCTCCGAATTATGGTGACTTTGGCGGGCGTGGTTTGCTAATTTTCACGCTGCACCGTGGCCTGAGCAGGCCAAGTCGAAGGGCACTCTCCGTCAACCGTCACTGACAGTTTTTATACACGGCCGGACCGTCGGGGCAATCCGCGCCTGAGGCCGTTCACCAATATTCGCAGCCTATGCCTACCGAGAACGTAACGATTCTGGTCGTCGATGACGAGCCAGCCGCCCTACAGCAGATCGTCAAAGCCCTCGCCCAGCAGGGGTATCACGTCCTGGAAGCCAGTCACGCCATCCACGCATTGCAACTCTGCAAACGCCATCCTGGCCCCATCCACCTGCTGATCACCGACGTCGTCATGCCCTATATGAATGGCCGAGAACTGGCCTCCTTCGCGCCGGCCATGCGTCCCCAGATGCGAGTCTTGAATATTTCCGGCTATGAAGATCGCCTGACCACGGAACACCCCGACTTGAAGGAAGATGTCCCGTTCCTTCAGAAACCCTTTTCGCCAGACACGCTCCTTCGGAAAATCCGGGACATACTGGGGTCCAGTGGGCCAAGCCTACAGGCAGCAGAGGGCACCACCACCTTTACGTGAAAACGCGCCGGCGAGAGGGCGCCGCAACATCCCCCTAGGACCTTTCAAAAAGGTCGCCGTTCCGACCGCCGTCAGCCCCTGGGTGACAAGCCGTGCGTCTTGGATTAAAAGCTCGAACAAGACAATTTCGCTCTCGGCTCGATTTTGCGACGGGCTCCCCGTTTTTAGGTTAAGATTGAGGAATCCGGCGGCATCCATGCCTTTTCGTAATTCCGGCTACGTCGGGCCTTTCTGAACGTTTGTCGCACCGATACTGGACGTATAAGTTTTCGGCCGAGGTCCTTTTCGAGTGATGCAAAATCGAGGGAAGCCCCACACCGTGCGTCCGGCGCCGATGGTCATCGTTTCCATCACGATCGCGGTGTTGTTCGTGCTCTGGCCGCAGGCGCATTCGTCATTGGCCAAGGTTGATATGCTTCCCGGGACCGTCGTGGACGGGGATGATAAGACCGTGCAGGAGATCTTGGCCACCTTCAGTCGGGCGGAGGAGGCCATCCGCGTGCAGGATCTTGATGCGCTGATGAACCTCTACTCAACGACGTATAACTATCACCGACTCAATAAAGCAGATATACGGGGGATATGGGCCGCGTTGTTCTCGCACTATCGTGAGGTCTCGAGTCTACACCTGTTTGACCACGTACGAATCGTACACGCAAGCACGGGTAGCACGGCCGAGATCAGATGTACCGGCAATCTCACGGCCATTCCGAAGAGAGGGAATGTGCCTGTCAACCTCGATAGCTGGTTCGGTGAGGTGCACTATCTCGTGAAAGAAGCCGGCGTATGGCGAATCCGTGGAAATGCCGGGGATCATTCTCCGGAGGTCTTGCAGTTTGGAACCGTTCCCTTCTTTATCGGTGCCGCCTCTCACCCACTGTTTTGACGTTGGCCGCATGACACGCACGCCCAGCGCATCTCGTCAAAACACTCCCCCTCGATCGAAGGCCCGTTGTCGCCCGTCATAGCGTGGAGACTGCGTGAGCCGGCCTATGGCTGTCGTCTGAGGGCTTCGGCACTCAACATGATGACCTCGATTTCTTCCGTGATTTCCTCCTGGCGGAGGACGTTGCGCCGGCGGGCCAGGTCGGAGGCCTCTCTTTCCATGCGCTGGATCGCATTATCCATGTGTTGAAAGCGACGGCGATTTTCGGCCATCAGGGAGCTATAGAACACCTCGTGCAAGACGGCAAACAGATACTGGTCGATCAGGGAGGCCAGAAAGGAACGCGGCGGCATATTCAACAGGGGCGGATGGGAGAACCGACCGGCTCCTCGCCCAAATTGCCGGAACGGCTGGAAGGCCTGCAGGTGAATGCCCGTCTCGTCGGCCCGGTTGAAGAGTACGGTCAGGGTCAACGGGGAAAACGACTCGGATCGGGCGTGCAGACCGTTCAAGGTATCCATCAGATGGATCAGTACGGGTTGGACCTCTTCGACCACGTTGGGCCCTTCGATCGAGGCAATGACTCGCTCGTCGCCCACGACTTTCGCCGCCAGCTTGTGGCCGACCGTGATCAGGAGCGGGGTGTGCACATGCCTCTCCCGCACCTGTGTCCAGGCGGCATCCAACAGGGCTTCATTGAAGTCGCCGCAGAACCCTCGTTCGGAGCCGATCACGAGATAGACGCTCTCCGCCTCGCTCGGGTGAACCATCAACTCCGGGTAGAAAGTAAAGAAGTCCGTGGCGGCCGATTCGATGGTCGCGACGACCCTGCGCTGCGTGGACAGAAACCGCGTCAGCTTGTGGGATTCCATCAACGCAAGGTTTTTCATCGCGCCCATGATTTCGCTGAGCTCGTGCAAGGTGCCCAGATGCTTCGCCAGCTCCTGGCGTTTACTCATGGGGCGACCCCATCCTTGAGCCAGGCGCCCACCGCCGGAGCCCACAACTCATGGCCGTCCTCGACCGTCAAGTGGCTTTCTTTCACGCGAACGGCCAAGCGGCCCAACAGGGCCTGGATCCGGTCCGTCGGGACATTGTCGAACAGCCCCTCCTGAAAGGCCACCAGCCAGGCCATGTGGAATTCGATGGGCAAGGGGGACAGCCGCTCCTGCTTGAAAATCTCGCGCAGGATTCGCCCCCGCTTGATTTTGGCCTCCATGGACGCCTCGAGCCGGGATCCGAAACGCGTGAAGACCTCCAGTTCAAGAAACTGCAGGTAGTCGAGTTTCATGCGCCCCGCTGTTTTCTTGATATGCGGGTGTTGGCTCTTTCCACCGACCCGCGAGACCGACTTGGTCACATCGATCGCCGGGAGCACGCCCGAGGCAAACAGACGC
>JAGWTI010000034.1 GCA_028876065.1 Nitrospirota bacterium | reverse complement strand
TCACGGAATTCCTTCGTGTACTTCTGTCGCGGTAATGTTTCCATCCAACACCTCCAGCCCGTAAATATAGCAGGTTGAAGGCGTCTACTTTTTCGATCCTAGCTCAAAGCCACCGAGCAAGAGGTGAGACGGCGAGGTTTGTGGACATCTGAAGACGAACCCCTATCTGGTTCCACTGACCCAAAATCACGCGGTCTCGCTAACATTGACTTTCGTTTTACAGATCTCTCGCGGCGAGGCACTATCGTCAAGGTTCGACACGGTGTTTGGCAACTAGCTGCACCGAAGCCGCTGTCTGCCAAAGAATTTGTTTCTGCGCCATCTGACCTTGCAGAGCCACCACCGCGATTTGAGAGCCGCGTTTCCCGAGTGATTCGTGACACCAGAGCAGCTCAGGAACTGAAGAGCCTTTACGAATTTCGATGCCAGGTGTGTGGCTTCCGTTTAGAACCTTCGCCTGGGACTTTCTACATCGAGGTTCACCACGTGCGTCCGCTGGGCGGCGGACACGATGGTTTGGACACGAGTAATAACATGCTCGTTCTTTGCCCGAACCACCATGCGATGTTCGATTTCGGCATTCCGCGTTTCCTTTCACCAGACGATATTGAGATGGCTGGTACGCGTTATCCGCTGACTACTAAGCACCATCTAGCGCCCGATGTAATCACCTATCATAACAACGTGATTCATAAACCTACTGACAGACCATGATGGTCATCATTTCTCTTCCACCTTGCTTCCTCCGAGCAGGGTGGAAGGGATGGACATGAAGGTGTGCCGCCGACCACTCGATTCACGGGCACAAGTCTACAAGCGACTTGTGCCCGTTACCCCTTCTTTCCTAACTGCGGATGGACGTCCTTCCTCTAGGACAGCCCGGTTGATCCCTCACTGCGCGCATCGAGCGAGCACGTGTTCATTGCGCGCTCTGCGAGCAAAGGGGATTAACCGGGCTGCCACACCCTTCTTTCGCCACCCTGTCTCCTCATCCCACTCTTGACCCAAGCCTCCCGCCCGCCTACTATCCGTCCATGCGCAAGCCCTCGCCCTTTTCCTCCGTGTCTGCGGTCCTGGCCACGGTCGCCAAGCGACTCGGGCTGGAGAGCAAGCTCCTGGAGTTCCAGCTCCGGCGGGACTGGCCAAGCATCGTCGGGGAGCCGATTGCCGCCCACACGCGTCCCGATCAGATTCGCTTCAAGAAACTCTTTCTGTTGGTGGAAAATTCCGTCTGGATGCAGCAGCTCACGTTTCTGAAGCCGACGTTGTTGGAAAAGATCAACGAAGCGGCCGGGACCGAACTGGTGACGGAGATCGTGCTGCGGATCGCGGAGCTCGGCACCGCGACCGACCGGCAGAAGGGAACCTTGAACGATGAGGAAGGCCCGGCGCCGGAGCCCACCCCGGAAGCTCTGGCCGCGGCGGCGGCCCATGCGGAATCCATCCAGGACCCGGAGCTGCGGACGCACCTGACCAAGGTGATGGCCGTGGCGATCGCACGCGAAAGTAGAACAGAGACGGGGACGCAGGCTCCCGTTACGGAGCCTCGGGACCGGAAACAGCCTTCGTGATGGAGCCCTTGAATAGGACCCGCGAATAGGCGGCCGTCGCGGCCGTATCCGCTCCTTTCAGAATCGGTCCGATCCGCCCTTCCTCCTCGTCTTCTTCCAGACGGTAAAACCCGCGCACGGCGTTCTCGAAGGCTTCGTGAAGGGCTTGATCTTCGCCGGCCACGTATTTGTGCAGAATGTCCGGTTCGGCCCAGGAGTCGTGCGTAAAGATGTAGATCGTGATGCGCCGGTACCGGCCGGCCGGATCGTCGGGCGTGGTCGGCCGGACTTTCATCTTTCCGAAATCGTGCATCTCACGCCCGACCTTTCGGAACCGCTCGATCAGCGTTTCGATCTCCGGGTCGCTCGTCCAGCCCGGCACGTGGACCGCCACGGCCTGACCCTCCTGAGACCCGATGCTGTATGGAGGGATGGACCGGTCGGGCCGGCTCAGATACATGCCGCCCCAGATCAAGGCGAAGGCCGTGCAGAAGACGCCGAGCGCCAGCTTGACGAGGACGTCGAGTTTTTTCTTCGGCTGTGGCTGTGGCATGTCGGAAGTACTGTATCGCGCAGTAGCTGGCAGGTCATTGCCCGATGGCTGGGAAGCTCTCAGCATTCAGCCGTCAGCCCGAAAAAATGAACTCTGTCTGCTGTGAGCTGACCGCTGATGGCTAATTGCTGAAGGCTTCTTCTCAGCCTCCGTCGTTGTCCGCTGCGTCGCCGTTCTCGCTTTCCACGGTTTCGGCGAGCCGCGCGACGCCCACGACGCGATCATCCGGACTGTCCAGCTCCAGCACGCGGACGCCCTGAGTGTTCCGGCCGACCTCGCGGATATCGTCCACCTTGCAGCGCAGAATCTTGCCCTGCGCGGCCATGAGCATGATCTCGTCGTCGTCGCGCACCTGCAGGAAGCCCACGGCGAGGCCGTTCCTTTCGGTGGTCTTGACGCTGATGATGCCCTTGCCGGCCCGACCTTGGATGCGGTATTCGCTGACCGGCGTCCGCTTGCCATAGCCGCCTTCGGTGATGGTCAGGATGGCGGTGGTGGAGTCCGGCGTGATCGTTTCCATCCCGATCACCTCGTTGCCCTCCTCCAGCGTGATGCCGCGCACCCCGTGGGCCGTGCGGCCCATGGGCCGGACCTCCTCCTCTTTGAAACGGATCACGATGCCCTGGCGCGTGCCGAGCAGGATTTCCCGCTGGCCGTCCGTGATCTCCACCGCGATCAGCTTGTCGCCTTCGTCCAAGGTCAGCGCGATGATGCCGCCGGCGCGCGGGTTGCCGTAGGCCGAGAGCTCCGTCTTCTTGATGATACCCTGTTTCGTGGCCATGACCACGAACCGGTCCTCGCGGAACTCCTTCACCGGCAGCGTGGCCGTGACTTTCTCCTCGCCGGCCAGCGCCAGCAGATTCACCATGGCCTTGCCCTTGGCGGCCCGGCCGGCTTCCGGAATCTCGTGCACCTTGAGCCAGTAGACCTTGCCCGCGTCGGTGAAGAACAACAGGTAGTCGTGGGTCGAGGCGGTGAAGAGGGTCGCCACGAAGTCCTCGTCGCGGATGCCCATGCCGATCTTGCCCTTGCCGCCGCGCCGCTGCGCCCGGTAGAGGGAGACGGGGTTGCGCTTGATATAGCCGGAGTGGGAGATCGTGACGACCACCTCTTCCTGGGCGATCAGGTCCTCGATGTTGATCTCCGCCTCTTCCTTGACGATCTGCGTCCGCCGCTCGTCCTTGTAGGCTTCCTTGATGGCCAGCAGCTCGTCCTTGATGATCTTCTTGACCAGGGCCTGGCTGGCCAGCACGGACTTGAGGTACTCGATCCGCTTCAGCAGTTCCTGGTACTCCTCGATCAGCTTGTTGCGCTCGAGCTGGGTCAGGCGCTGCAGCTTCATGTCCAGGATCGCGTTGGCCTGGAGCTCCGTCAGCCGGAACTGCCGCATCAGGCCGGCCCGCGCCACCTCGGGGGACTGGGACCTGCGGATCAGTTGGATGACCGCGTCCAGGTTGTCGATGGCGATCTTGAGCCCTTCCAGGATATGGGCCCGCTCCTCGGCCTTGCGCAGCTCGTAGGCCGTGCGGCGGACGACCACCTCGCGCCGGTGCTCGATGAAGGCCTCCAGGATCTGCTTGAGGTTCAGCACCTCCGGCCGGTTGTGGACCAGGGCCAGCATGATCACGCCGAAGGTGGTCTGGAGCTGGGTGTGCTTGTAGAGGTTGTTGAGGACGACCAGCGGGATGTCGCCCTTCTTGATCTCGATGACGACGCGGACGCCGTCGCGGTCGGACTCGTCGCGCAGGTCGGAGATGCCCTCGATCTTCTTGTCTTGGATCAGCTCCGCGATCTTTTCGATCAGCCGGGCCTTGTTCACCTGGTAGGGAATCTCGGTGACGATGAGCCGGTCCCGATCGGTCCGCTCGTCGGTTTCGATGTTCACCTTGGCGCGCAGCGTGAGCAGGCCGCGGCCGGTCGTATAGGCGTCCTTGATGCCCTGGGTGCCGTAGATGAAGCCGGCGGTCGGGAAGTCCGGGCCGGGAATGGCTTTCATGAGCTGCGGGATCGTGATCTCCGGATTGTCCAGCAGCAGAACCAGGCCGGCCACCACCTCGCCGATATTGTGCGTGGGAATGTTGGTGGCGTAGCCGACGGCGATGCCGCCCGCGCCGTTCACGAGCAGGTTCGGGACCTTGGCGGGGAGCACCCGCGGCTCGGTGCGCGACTCGTCGTAGTTCGGGACGAAATCGACCGTTTCCTTGTCGATGTCGGCCAGCATCTCCTCGGCCAGCTTGGTCAGCCGCGCCTCGGTGTACCGCATGGCCGCCGGCGGATCGCCGTCCACGGAGCCGTAGTTGCCCTGGCCGTCCACCAGCGGATAGCGCATGTTGAAGTCCTGCGCCATCCGGACCAGCGTGTCGTAGATCGCCGTGTCGCCATGGGGATGGTAGTTGCCCATGATTTCGCCGACGATCTTGGCCGACTTGCGGTAGGCCCGGTTGTGGACCAGACCCATCTCGTTCATGCCGAAGAGGATGCGCCGGTGCACCGGCTTCATGCCGTCCCGCACGTCCGGCAGGGCGCGGCCCACGATCACGCTCATCGCGTAGTCGAGGTAGGACGAGCGCATCTCGTCTTCGATGGCGATCTGGGTCAGGCGTTCGTCAACGGGCATGTCTTCTCCTTGAGGAAGAGCTGATAGCTAATGGCTGATAGCATATGGCCAGAGAAGAGCCGAGCTCTCCGCTCCTTACCAATAAGCTACAGGCCATACGCTCCGTCACACATCCAGGTTTCTGACTTCCAGCGCGTGCTGCTGGATGAAGTCTCGGCGCGGCGCCACTTCGTCGCCCATGAGGATCGAGAAGATGTCGTCCACTCCGGCGATGTCTTCCAGCTTGACTTGCATCAGGCTCCGGGTCTCCGGATTCATGGTCGTCTCCCAGAGCTGGGTCGGGTTCATTTCGCCCAGGCCTTTGTAGCGCTGCAGTCCCAGCCCGTGCTTGCCGATCTCCAGGATCTCGCGGACCAGCTCGGCCGAGCCGGGCAGCTCTTTCTGGATGTCTTTGGCCTTGAGCTTGTAGGGCGCCCGGCCCAACCCGATCGCGGAGGGGGCCAGCTTCTGCAGCTCGCGGAAGTCGGCCGAGCCGACCAGTTCGTGGTTGATCTCCTGTTCGTGGATCATGCCGTTCGTCTGGACCTTGCAGACCACCTTGTTGGACTGATGCTCTTCGTCTTCGGCGATATCCAGGGTGATCGCGGCCTTGGGGTAGGCGGTCGTCAGGGTCTTCTTGGCGTTGGCCACGAGCTTCTTGAGCGCGGTCGCGTTCTTGAGCAGGTCCCGGTCCAGGCCCGGCTCGTCCACGAAGGCCCGCAGGATGCCGCCTTCCCGCTGCTTCTTGCTGAACCGGGCGATGAGCGCTTCGAACGCGATGAGCTTTTTCAAGATCGGCAGCAGGCGCCGGCCGGTCACGAAGGCCTGGCCGCTCTCCACGTAGACTTCCACGTCTTCGACCGCCAGATCCGACAGGTACTCGTTGAGCGCGTTCTCGTCCTTCAGGTACCGCTCGGTCTTGCCCTTCTTCACTTTGAAGAGCGGGGGCTGGGCGATGTAGATGTAGCCGCGCTCGATCAGCGCCTGCATCTGGCGGAAGAAGAAGGTCAAGAGCAGGGTGCGGATGTGGCTCCCGTCCACGTCCGCGTCGGTCATCAGGATGATCTTGTGGTACCGGGCGCGGGTGATGTCGAAGGCTTCCTTGTCGTCCTTGGTCTTTTCGCCTTCGGCCTCCTCGCGCTTGCGGCCGATGCCGGTGCCCAACGCCATGATCAGGGTCCGGATCTCGTCGCTGGAGAGCATCTTGTCGAACCGGGCCTTCTCCACGTTCAGGATCTTGCCCTTGAGCGGAAGGATGGCCTGGAATTTCCGATCGCGTCCCTGCTTGGCCGAGCCGCCGGCCGAATCGCCCTCGACGATGAACAATTCGCTGTGGGCCGGGTCCTTCTCGGAACAGTCGGCGAGCTTGCCGGGGAGCGAGCCTCCGTCCAGCGCGCTCTTGCGCCGGATCAACTCCTTGGCCTTGCGCGCGGCCTCGCGGGCCCGCGCCGCGTCCACGGCCTTGCCGATGATCTTGCGGGCGATCGGAGGGTTTTGCTCGAAGTAGTCGCCGAGCGCCTCGTTGACCGCCGCTTCCACGATGCCCTTGACCTCGCTGTTGCCCAGCTTGGCCTTGGTCTGCCCTTCGAACTGCGGGTTCCGCAGCTTGACGCTGACGACGGCGGTGAGGCCTTCGCGCACGTCGTCGCCCGTGAGCGACTCCGTGTCTTTCTTCAGCAGATCGTTGGCGTTGGCGTAGTTGTTGATGGTCCTGGTGAGCGCCGCCTTGAAGCCGACCAGATGGGTGCCGCCCTCCTTCGTGTTGATGTTGTTGGCGAAAGAGAAGAGGTTCTCGGCATAGCTGTCGTTGTACTGGAGGGCGACCTCCAGGATCATGTCGCTCTTTTCGACCTCGACGAAGATGGTCTTGTGGAGCGGGGTCTTGGCTTCGTTCAGATGCTCGACGAAGGAGACGATGCCGCCCTTGTAGCGGAAGGTCTGCTCCTTTTCCTTGCGCTCGTCCTTGAGCGTGATGGCCAGGCCCTTGTTCAGGAAGGCCAGCTCGCGCAGGCGCTGGGCCAGCACGTCGAAGCTGAACTCCAGGGTCTCGAAGATCTGGCCGTCCGGCTTGAACGTGACCATCGTGCCGCGCCGTTTGGTCTTGCCGGTGACTTTGAGCGGCGCGGTGGGCTTGCCCCGCTCGTAGCGCTGCTCGAAAGTCTGGCCGTCCTGCCAGATTTCCAGCTCGAGCCACTCGGACAGGGCGTTGACCACCGAGATGCCCACGCCGTGCAACCCGCCGGACACCGTGTAGGCGCCCTGCTCGAACTTGCCGCCGGCGTGCAGCACGGTCAGCGCCACTTCGGCGGCGGACTTCTTCTGGGTCGGGTGCATGCCGGTCGGGATGCCGCGGCCGTTGTCCACGACCGTCACGCTCCCGTCGATGTGGATCGTGACCTCGATCGTTTCGCCGAAGCCCGCCATGTGCTCGTCCACGCTGTTGTCCACCACTTCGTAGACGAGGTGGTGCAGCCCGTCCACGCCGGTGCTGCCGATGTACATGGCCGGCCGTTTGCGGACCGCGTCCAGGCCCTCCAGGACCTTGATCTGGTCGGCACTGTAGCTGTCGGACTTTCCCTGGCCCGCTGCGTCGGTTTTTGCGTCTTTCGTCGCCATCCGTCTCCTAACTCTTGGGTGATGCGTGAGGTGTGATGGGTGATGAGTCTGAACCCCTTCGGAGTAGGATTTTTCTTTCACTCATCACTCATAACCTATCACTCTTTCACACTTTGATCGGCATGACCACGCAGGTGAAGCCCGCGTTCCCCGGCTCGCGGATCAGGCAGGGGCTCAGCGGGTTGTCCATCTGCATGGCGACCGCGTCCCCGTCCATCACCCCCAGCACGTCCAGCAGGTACCGGGCGTTGAAGCCGGTCGTCAGGGTCTCGCCCTTGTACTGCGCCGCCAGTTCCTCGGTCGCCTCCCCGAAATCCGGGTTGCTGGTGTAGAGCGTCATCTTGCCCACCGAGAGGGTCACTTTCACCGCGTTGGTCTTGTCGCGGGACAGGACCGACACCCGGCGCAACGCCCCCTCCAGCTCGGTCCGGGCCACGCTGACTTTCTTGTCCTGGTCCTTCTCCTTGGGAATCACCTGCTGGTAGTTCGGGTAGTTGCCCTCCATCAGGCGGGAGGTCAGCAAGAGGCCGCTCTTGCGGAAGATCATGAGGTTCTTGGTGAAGCCGATGAGGGGCTCGCCGTCGCCCTCTTCCAGCAGCCGCTTCATCTCGTGGGCCGCTTTCTTGGGGATGATGGCCTTGATCTCCTTCGGCCCTTCCTTCCCGCCCGCGGCCGGCGTGTCCTGCTCGGCCAGCGCCAGGCGATGACCGTCCGTGCCGACCAGGCGGAGCGTCGTCTTTTTCTCCGCGGTGATGAGCGTGACCAGGAGCCCGTTCAAGATGTATCGGGCGTCGTTGTCGCCCACGGCGAACAGGGTCTTGCGGATCAGCTCGAGGAGCCCGGATCCCGTCACCGGCGTGAGCCCTTCGCGTTCGATCGAGGGCAGCGCGGGATATTCGGTGCTGGGCAGACCGACGACTTTGAACTGGCTCTTGCCCGAGCGGATGGTGGCCCAATTGTTCTCCGTGACGCTCAGCTCGATCTCGCCCTCGGGCAGCTCCTTGAGGATCTCGAAGAGCTTGCGGGCCGACAGGGTGATCGAGCCCGGGTCTTGCACCGTGGCCTTGTAGAGGCCCCGCATGCCGATCTCCAGGTCGGTGGCGGTGACGTCCACGCCCTCCGGCTTGGCCTCCAGCAGGATGTTCGAGAGCTGCGGCATGGTGTTGCGCTTCTCCACCACGCCCTGGACCCGCTGCAGGGCCGTCAACATTTCATCGCGCGCGATTCGTAGCTTCATCGGGTATCTCCCGGGTTCGGTCCCGCTCGTCCCTTCTAGCCCTTCGTGATCTGGTCCTTCAAACTCTCCAGCGTCGCCCGCAGCGTGTTGTCCGCCTCCTTGGCCTTGGCGATCTGCTTGCAGGCGTGGATGATCGTCGTATGGTCCTTGCCGCCGAAATGCCGGCCGATTTCCGGAAACGACGCGTCCGTCATCTCACGGCAGAGGTACATGGCGATCTGCCGCGGGTGAACCAGCGTCTTGCTCCGCCGGCGGCTCTTGAGCTCGGCCACCTTCACGTGAAACCGGGTCGCCACGGCCTCCTCGATGTCGTCCATCGCGATGATCTTTTTCTTCTCGCCGATGATGTCGCGCAACACGGTCTTGGCCATCTCCATCGTGATGGCCTGGCCGGTCAGCGAACAGTAGGCGCCCAAGCGGACGAGGGAGCCTTCGAGCTCCCGGATGTTGCTCTTCATATTCGCGGCCAGGAACTGCACCACGTCCTCGGGCAGTCCGATGCCTTCGTCGTCCGACTTCTTGCGCAGGATCGCGATGCGGGTTTCCACGTCGGGCGGCTGGAGGTCCGCGATCAGCCCCCACTCGAACCGGGACCGCAGACGTTCCTCCATGTCCGGCATCTCCTTGGGAAACCGGTCGCTGGACAGGACGATCTGCTTGCGGGCTTCGTACAGGGTGTTGAAGGTGTGGAAGAACTCCTCCTGGGTCCGCTCCTTCCCGGCGAGGAATTGCACGTCGTCGACCAGCAGCATGTCGATGTTCCGGTACTTCTTGCGGAGATCCATCATCTTGTCGTACCGGATCGAATTGATGACCTCGTTCGTGAACTGCTCCGTCGTCACATAGGCGATGCGTACGTCGGCTTTTTCGGCGACGTGATTCCCGATCGCATTCAACAGATGGGTCTTTCCAAGCCCGACTCCGCCGTAGATAAACAGGGGATTGTAGGCTTCCGCCGGGCGCTCCGCGACGGCCATGCTGGCGGCATGGGCAAACTGATTGCTGGCTCCGACAACGAAGGTTTTGAACGTGTACTTGGGGTTGAGCGGATTGGTGCGCCTGGCTCGGCTCACCGGCGCCGCCTTGGCCCCGGTCGGCGATCCGGTCACTCCCGCCGGTTTTGCGGTCTTTTCCACCGGTACGAATGCGACATCCACTCGTGCTCCTCCGCGGGCCTCGGCCAGCGCGTCCTCCAACAGCCCCGGGTGGGACTTTTCGATGCGCTCGCCGAAGAATTTATTCGGCACTTCGATCCTCGCACCCGCGTCATCGACCCCCAAGAGGCGCATGGGGACAAACCAGGTATCGAAGTCCATCTTCGTGACCCTGGACTCGATATACGCTAATGCTTTCTCCCACACCGCATCGCTAGCCATATGCAACCCTAAATTCCAATTGTTCACAGCTTTATTAACAGCTGTGGATATAATTTATCTTTTCTATCAACCAGTTGTATGACTCATTCCTATTGACTGCCTAAACCGCTTTATCTTTAAAACTCTTCTCATCCTCGTTCGACTTCATCCACCTTGTGTGGATATCTCTGCACAGGTTATGTCCATGCAGTCCACGAGCTACGAGATGGTTACCACCATGACGCGCGCTTATTCTCTCGTCCCATGTCCCTTTGGGATCAGCGCAATTCCTGTTACCCCCTCTATCCACTCACCCTACTCCTACTCCGTCGACGACTATCTTCTTCTTTAATAACCAACGAGGAATAAGAGACCCTGTGCATTACAGGGCCACAACCGAGTCCGCCTCGAAAATGAGCTTCAAAAAGTCCCCGTAGGAAATTACGGGAACCGATGGCATGACGTTGCGTATCGCGGCGTCATCGGCGAGGGCATAGGTGCTCATGGCCGGTATCGGGGAGAGCCCGACCGCATCCTGGATGAACACAACCGATGCGTGATTCCCTGTTGACGGGGAAGTAGGAAGCAAAGGAGCAGCCGACTGGGTGTCGCCGAGGATGTATAGAACCTTGCGCAACTGGGCCTCCGCTAGAACACCAAGGATCGATCGGCTGCCGCCACCAGTCTTGTGACGTCTTCCAGAGGGGATTCCTGAACCGCAAATTCATCGTCCAGCGAGAACGTCAAGCGAGCGCCGGGCGGGACGACGAACGGAATCTTGAGATGTTTAAAAGAAGGGAGATACTTTTCGAGGATATCGACGTCTTGGATATCGTCCAGATCCTCCGAGAGAAGGCGCGGAGCCTGACCGAGAAGGATCACGGTCAACGGATTCTCTCCGGTGCTGAGACCGAGCGCGATACGAAGAGCTTCTACGGCGCGCGGCGTGTCACGAGGATCATCCCGGACCACCGTGACAATGCTGAGGGCCATAGACCTCCCCAAAACACGATTCAATTAAACGCAATAAACCGATCGCACCCGGTGATTATGTTAGAGAGGACCACGAGCCCACAGAGGGTGACGTCGCTCCCCACGTTGTCCGTCGAGACCTTATGTTGTTGGCAACCGTACGCACAGACGAAGAACTTCACCCCTGCCGCAGAGAGACTCAACAGCCGAGGGTCGCGAAGATTCAACACCCCTTCGTCAATGAGGTATAAATAGACGTCAACGTCCGATCGCAACGCCTCTTCGCAGAGACCGACAACCGTGACGACATTCGGGTGAAGAGGGCCCGTGGATAAGAGCAACCCAAGCTTCTTTTTCTCCATCGTAATCCACAGGCATTAACACGGGTAAAATATTAATAAATTCAATATCTTGTAAATACTAAGCCAGCGAGTAAAATGTACCCTTTTTGAGGTGGAAAAGTCAAATGAAAAATACGGCAAATCCCGCGCCAAGACTACCGCGGTTTGAGGAAGAGTGTTGCGATGGAGGGCGCGGCTTTTTCAAGAGGAATAGACTGCTGCTCCTTGGTTTGCATGTGACGGAGAATGAGCGTCCCTGCCGCTACTTCGTCATCGCCCAGGATCACGCAGTAGTCGGCGTGAAGACGGTCGGCTTGCCGCAGGAGCGCCTTCAGTGAGGAAGCCCGGAAGTCTGTATCCGACGGAACACCCAGGAACCGAAGCTCGTCCAGAAGCCTGACGCCGGCCGCCATCCCTTGCTGCCCGAACCCAGCGACGAAGACCAGCTTCGTTGCTGCCGGGACCGAACCCTCCGGCAGCATCAATGAGATCCGCTCCAGCCCCACCGCAAACCCGACCGCAGGAGTTTTCGGACCCCCCAAGACTTCCACAAGGCCGTCATACCGGCCGCCAGCCCCGACCGCGTTCTGGGCACCCAGATGCGTCGTGGTCACCTCGAACGTCGTGAGAGTGTAGTAGTCCAGTCCGCGTACAAGCCGAGGGTTCAAGAAGTAGGGAATCCGCAGGCTGTCGAGGGTCGCCCGGACGGCCTCGAAATGTTGTTGCGCGAAGGGCGAGAGGTGATCCGTCAGCTTCGGGGCCGAGTCGGTCGTCGTCCGGCACGTCGGCACCTTGCAGTCGAGCACCCGCAGCGGATTGGTTTCGATCCGTCTCCGGCAGTTCTGGCAGAGCTGCTCCTCCAGCGGTTTGAGAAATGCCACCAGCGCGGCTTTATACGCCGGCCGGTCGCCGGCCTCGCCGAGGCTGTTCAGCTCCAGCGTGAGGCCGGGCAGACCCAGGCTGGAGAGAAAGCGCCAAAGGAGTGAAATGACCTCCACGTCCGCCTGGGGCGAAGCGCTGCCGAAAGATTCGACCCCGTACTGATGGAATTGTCGCAAGCGGCCCGCCTGCGGCCGTTCATGGCGAAACATCGGCCCCAAATAGTAGAACTTCTGGGCGGTGGGGGAGGCGGCGAGGTTATGCTCGATATAGGCCCGCACGACGCCGGCCGTGGCCTCGGGCCGCAAGGTCAGCGAGGAGCCGTCCCGGTCCTGGAACGTGTACATTTCTTTTTCGACGATGTCCGTGCTGGCGCCGATGCTCCGGGCGAACAGCTCGGTCACTTCGAACACCGGCACGCGGATCTCGCGGAACCCGTAGAGGTGGGAAAACCGGCGGGCCGCCCCCTCGATGGCCTGCCACCGGGGCATCTCGTCCGGCAGGGTATCCTTGACGCCTTTAATCCCGCGAATCATGGTGTGCGCGCTCTTGATGAAGGGCAGGCCAAACGTTGGCGGCACTATACTGGCGGCTCTGCGGCAAGTCAACGCGCCTCAAGCGAACGGTGAACGAGGAGCGCCGAAGGAGAAACGACGGACGAAGGACAACGTTCTTGCGAAGCCAGGAAGCTAGGGGTATAGTGCGGCGCACGACGCAAAATGATGAACGACGGAAGTCCTCGTCATCCCATTCATCATGGAAGGCTCCATGACCCCTGACGGTCCTGCCAGACGCGTGATCGCCGTGGCGCCGATGCCGCCGGAGAAGTCGGCCTACGCGCTGGCCCGCTACAGCCGTTCGTCCGACTCCATCGAGCAGAGCCTCCGCTGGGTCCACGGCCATTCCTCCGAGAAGTTCTGGGAGCAGTTTTACTTCGCCTACGGCCACGCCTCCATCGCCGACCTGGGCCACGTCATCATCTGCTTCGAACACATCTCCGAACTGGCCGCCATTCGGTTGGAGGACGAACCGCTCTGGGACGGGCAGGCCAAGTCCAGCCGCTATCAGAATTTCGGACCGAGCGGCTGTTACGTGCCGGGGTCTATCCATGGAACCGAAACCGAGGGAACGTACCGCGGCATCATCGGCAGCCTCTTCAACTGTTATACGCTGCTCCACGATCCGCTGAAGCGATTTCTCGCGAGCCGGATCCCCCGGCCGGACGACATGAAGCCGGCGGATTACGATCGGACGATCGCCGCGCGGGCCTTCGACGTCACCCGGTACCTCCTGCCGCTCGCCGTGCGCACGAACGTGGGGCAGGTGGTGAGCATCCGGACGCTGGAGAAGCAGATCTCGCGGCTCCTGTCCTCGCAGCTCCCGGAGCTCAAGGCGATCGGCGAGGACTTGAAGGAAGCCTGCCTGCGTCCCCCGATGAATGTCTGGGGAGAACTCTCCGGCCAGCCGGCCGGCGCCGCCGAACCGCTGGCCCCCACGTTGGCCCGCTATGCTCAGCCCAGCGCCTATCAAGCCGAGGTCTACCAGGACCTGGGCCGCCATGCGCGGGAGGTGCTCAAGCAGGCCGGGCTCGACCAGCCCTCGGCCTGGATGCAGAGCGAACCGGTGGACCTCATCGACCCGCACCATCCGCTGGACGAACTGGCCGCGACCCTCCTGTACCGGGGCGGACAGACGCCCTATCGGCAGATCTTGACGTTGGTCCAGGGCTGGACCGAGAAACAAAAGCGGGAGACGATCGAGATCGCGCTCCACAAGCGCGGCCAGCACGACGAGCTGATCAAGGAATTCCGCAGCGGCTATACGTTCCTGTTCGACGTGTTAATGGACATCGGCGGCTGGCGCGACATGCACCGGCACCGGCGCTGCCAGCAGATCCAGCAAAACTTCACCACGGTCCACGGCTACGACGTACCGCCGGCCCTGACCGAGGCGGGGCTGGAAGCCGACTACCGAGCAGCCATGGACGCGGTGAAAGCGGACATCGAGCAGCTGCGCACGTCGCATCAAGAGGCGGCCCTCTATGCCATTCCCTTCGGCTTCAAGGTCCGCTGCCTTTTCAAAATGGATTATGCCGAGGTGGAGTACGTCTCCCGCCTGCGCTCCGGCGTGAAGGGCCACTGGTCCTATCGCATGATCGCCTGGCTCATGAAACAGAAGCTGGCCGAGCGCCACCCCTTCCTGGCCGACCAGATCCAGGCGACGCCGCCCGATGTCGAAGACCGTCTCGCGCGGTAGCCGACTGCTGAAAATCGCCCCCAACTTTGTTCTCAGTCGCTCGAGCCCTTCAACGTACCCTCCGGGTACGCCTCAGAGTCCTCGCTCCTTGCGGCCTCGTTGGCTGACGATTTTGAGCAATCGGAAGGGGTAAGGGCAAAGAGACGAGAGGTGTGAAAGGACGCCACCGCCTCTTCCTTGAATTTCTCCGCCGAGGGGACTAGCATGAAGTGCGAGGCCGGTCTTGTGCTCCTGCGACCAGCAGGGAACCACAGGAGGCGTCATGAAGAGTCGGCTCGAGCTTGCCGGGCATCCGGTTCACGCGATGCTGGTGGGGGTCCCGATCGGGCTCTACAGCGCCGCGCTGGTCTGCGACGGGCTCTACCTCCTGCTCCACGAGCCCTTCTGGTTCCGGATGACCTACTGGGCCCTGATCTTCGGCTTGGTCGGCCACCTGGGCGCGGCGGCGACGGGGCTGCCGGATTTCCTGGCCGTCATGCGCGAGAAGACGGAGGCGCGGCGGCCGGCCACGTCGCACCTGATCTTCGGGTTCGGCCTGCTGATCGTCCAGCTGTTGAACCTGGCGGTCCGCAACGGCGGGGACGTGCCGGTGGGGGTTTCGGTGGGGGTGCCGGTCGTCATCAACGTGATCGGGGCCGCGCTGACGGGCGTCCAGGGCTGGTATGGAGGCGAATTGGTCTTCCGCCACCATATCGGCGTGGATGTGCCCGAGCAGCCGACCGAACCGGCGCACGGGAAGCACAAGGACCACAAGGCCTCCAACAAGCCTTATCACTATTGAGCGGGATCGTGAGCGAACCGACCAACCGGATTACAGCAGCCATCCTTGCGGGGAACTGGGAGACCGTCCGCGCCGAAGCGGCCGCGTGGGTGCGGGAGCCGGACGCCAAGGGGCAGAAAGACCCTCGACCCTCGTTTGCTTTGAACGTCGTCCATCTGCTGCGCGGCGAGTTCAAGGAGGCCTGGAAAACCCACGCCGCGTCGCTGGAAGCGGCGGAGGACATCGAGCAAGTCCGCACGTGGGTCGACGCGCTGCTCAAAGAGCATCCCGACCAGGCGAATGTCCACCTGGTGGGAGGCCTCTTCCTCTCGCAGTCGGGACGATCCGAAGAATCGGTCGCCCGCTACAAGGAGGCGATCCGCCTCGACCCCCGCTCCGCCTATCCCCATTACTTCCTCGCGCAGATCCATGAGCGGGCCGGGCGGCCGGAGATGGCGATCAAGGCCTATCGGGAAGCCATCAGGCTGGACGCGACCTTTGCCCAGGCCAGAACCAACCTCGGAGTCGTTTGCCAGAATCAGGGCCAGATCGAGATGGCCATTCCGCAGTATCGCGAGGTCCTCAAGCTCAACCCCGACGATGCGGTCGCGCACGCCAACTTGGCCTGCGCGCTGGCCGAGCAGGGGAAGATCGAGCCGGCGATTTTGGAGTACAAGGAGGCCATCCGTCTCAACCCCCGCGATGCGGAAGTCCATTTTTCACTCGGCGGGCTCTACGAGACCAAAGGTCGCCTGGACCTGGCGTTGAAAGAATATGAGGAAGCGCTCAAAGCGGACCCCAACTTCGGTCCGGCGGAGACGGCGACCGGCTGGATCCGTCTCAACAAGGGCTGGCGGGAGGAAGCGATGGAGTCCTTCGGCCGGGCGCTGAAATCGAATCCGGAAGATGCAAGGGCCTATTTGGGGATCGCCCGCGTCTATTTGCTGAAGGGCAAGCAGCAGACGGCGATGGAGAATTACGCCTTGGCCTTGAAGCACGAACAGGACCCGGAAAAAAAGAGCAAGATCATGAACGACCTGTTCCGCGAGGGGAACACCTGGGATGTGTGAGCGGAGAGACAGAGCGGCCTGGTCGATCCCCTGTGCTCGCAGAGCGCGCAATGAACACGTGCTCGCTCGATGCGCGCGGTGAGGGATCGACCAGGCCGCTCTCGAGCAAGGAACAGTCGCCCAGAAAGGGAGCAGAGAGGCGGGGACAGGCCGCTGATGGGCCTGTCCCCGTTTTCCTTGTGGGGCAAGCATGAAATCCATGAAGCCGGCTCACAGGCTCGTAGCAGGAACGTGGCTGCTGTGCTTGGCGCTGACCGTCGGCACATTGCCCGGCTGCTTGTCGGCCTTGCAAGATGCGGCAGAGCGGGGAGACCTTCCGGTGGTCCGCACGTTGGTGGAGCAAGGGGCGCCGATCAATGAGCGATCCAGCGTCAACGCACCCCCTTTGCAAAATGCCGCCGCCCAGGGCCATGCAGAGGTTGTGACGTTTCTGTTAGACCATGGGGCCGACATCAATGCCGGGCAGGGCTGGTTTACTCCCTTGGCTGCGGCTGCGGCGGGGGGCCACCTGGACATCGTCAAGCTTCTGCTCGACCGAGGTGCCGACATCGACGCAAAGAGTCCCGCCATCGGGTACACCGCCTTATGGTGGGCGGCTTGGACCGGCAAGACGAAAGTCGTCCAACTGCTCTTGGATCGAGGCGCCAATTGTTGTGAAACGGCCGGCGGCGAATTGACCTCGGTCAACACGCCGCTCAAAGCGGCTCAGGACCACGGCCATGACGGGATCGTCAGGCTGATTCAGCAGGCCGAAGCCCGGCAGTTTGGGGTCGCATCGCCGGCTGCCGCCTCGCCCGCTCCGCCCACGGCGGCCACCGTTCCGGCCAGCGACGTGGATGTGCCGTCCGTTGAGAGAACGGCCAAACCCAATCGCTACGCCGTCGTCGTCGGGATCGAACAGTACCGCACCAAGCTGCCGAAGGCGGACTTCGCGGCGCATGATGCGCAGACGATGAAGGACTATCTGACGAAAACGATGGGCTTTTCCGACGAGAACGTCGCCCTCTTGGTGAACGAGAACGCCACGGGGAGGGATTTGGAAAAGTATATCGAGCACTGGCTGCCCAACCGGGTGGAGAAGGACGGCACGGTCTTCGTCTATTACTCCGGCCACGGGGCGCCCAATCCTAAGACCGGCGACGCCTATTTGGTCCCCTACGACGGAGACCCGGCGTTTGTGGAAGCGACCGGCTATCCGCTGAAGCGGCTCTATGAACACCTGGGCAAACTGCCGGCCAAGGAAGTCGTGGTCCTGCTGGATTCCTGCTTCTCCGGCGCGGGCGGCCGGTCGGTGATCGCCAAGGGGATGAGGCCGATGGTCTTGTCGGTGGAGAATCCGGTGCTGGCCGGCGGCAAGACGGTGGTGCTGGCGGCGAGCAAGGGCGATCAAGTTTCCAGCACCTATGACCAGAAAGGTCACGGCCTGCTGACCTATTTCTTCCTGAAGGGGCTCCGCGGCGAAGCGGACGCCAACAAGGACGGGTCCGTGGACTTGGCGGAAGTCTATGACTACCTCAAACCGCAAGTCGAGCGGACGGCCAGGCGGGAATACAACAACGATCAGCAGCCGCAACTGCTCGGCAATCCCACGATCCCGGCGAAAAGCATCCGCCTGGTCGAGCCGGCGCGCTGACCATGTCTTGATTCTAGGACGCTCAAAAAGGTCATCCAACGAGGCCGCAAGGATGCGAAGGTCCGAGGTGTACTCTGGGATGGGTACGTCGAGGAACTGAGCGACGGAGAACGAAGGTGGGGGCCTTTTTCAGCGTCCGCTAGATATCGCGGATGACGCCTTGGAGGACGGTGACCTGCGTGATGGGATCGCCGGTGTTCTTGAGTTCGGCGCGGAGCTGCTCTTTGAGATAGGAAGAGTAGCCGACCTTCTCGACCAGCAGTTCCAGAAACCGCTCGGCCGGCAGCAGGCTGTGGGACTTGAGATCGGCCAGCGTCTCGTCGGCGACCGGAACGTAGGTGCTGCCGATGTGCAGCACCACCTTGTAGTATTGGCCGTGAGGCAGCCGCTCGAACTTCAGCCCTTTCACAGGTCCCTCGTCTCTCGTGGTCCGGCCTGAAAGCGAGCTCATTGTAGTCAAAGAGGGACGGGAAGACAAGAGAAACAGGCTCGCCGTGCCACCACCAGGGCTTCCGGTCCTCCACCCCTGGCTGAAACCGGTCGGTGCCGCGACAGGGGCCGATTCCTGGACACCGTCACTTTTTCCTTTCCAAACGGGCCCGGTTTGGGGTATAAAGATAAGCTTCATGTGTAAGTTCACGAGACTACGGAAGAATTTGTCTCGCACGTAGCGGGCGAATACCGGATAGAGCATTGTGACAAGGAGGCGATAGACATGAAGACCCTGCTCCTGAACCCGCCCTCGTTCGAGGGCTTCGACGGAGGGGCCAGCGCCCGTTACCAGGCCACGCGCGAAGTGCGTTCGTTCTGGTACCCGGTCTGGCTGGCCTACCCGGCCGGGTTGATCAAAGACAGCCGCTTGTTGGATGGGCCGGCCCAGGGCGTCTCTCCGGAGGAAACGATCAAGATTTCCGGCGACTACGAGTTCGTCGTGATCTTCACCAGCACGGCCGGGTTCAAAAACGATTCCAAGTTGGCCGAAGGAATGAAGGCCAACAAGCCGACCATCAAGATCGCCATGGTCGGGCCGCACGTCACGGTGCAGACGGAAGAGAGCCTCAAGGCCTGTCGTGCGCTGGATTTCGTCTGCCGCCGGGAGTTCGACTATTCGGTGGCCGAGTTCGCTTGGGGCCACAAGCTGGAGACCATCGCCGGGATCAGCTACTGGAAAGACGGTAAGATCGTGCACAACCCGGACCGGCCGGCGATCGAGGATCTGGACGCGCTGCCCTTCGCCACGGACATTTACGCGCGGGACCTGGATTACAAGAAATACAACATCCCGTACCTGCTTCATCCCTACGTGTCCTTCTACGCGTCGCGGGGATGCCCGGCCCTCTGCACCTTCTGTCTCTGGCCCCAGACGATGAGCGGCCACCCCTGGCGGACGCGCAGCGCGGCCAACTTGGTGGCGGAGGTCAGGGGGGTGCGCGAAAAGTTCCCCGAAGCGAAGGAAATCTTCTTCGACGACGACACCTTCCCCTGGGCCAAGGCCCACGTATTGGAGGTCTGCGAAGCCCTCAAGCCCTTGAAGATCACCTGGTCCTGCAACGCCCGGGTGCACACGGATCTGGAAACGCTCCAGGCCATGAAAGACGCGGGCTGCCGCCTGATGGTCGTGGGCTTCGAGTCCGGCGACGATACGATTCTCAAGAACATCAAGAAGGGCGCGACGACCGAACAGGCCATTGCCTTCATGAAGGACGTCAAGAAGGTCGGGCTCGTCGTGCACGGGGACTTCCAGATCGGCCTGCCGGGCGAGACGCCGGAGACGATCGAGAAGACCATCGAGTTCGCCAAGTTGCTCGATCCGCAGACCATCCAGGTGTCCATGTCCCATCCCTACCCGGGGACGGAATTCGACAGCTATGTGCGCAAGCACGGGTATCTGAACGACGATGAGATGACGGACGAACTCGGGCACCAGTTGCCGAGCATCCAGTATCCGGGCTTGGACCGGCGCTACATGGTGGAGATGGTCGAGCGGTTCTACGACCGCTTCTACTTCCGCCCCAAGGTGATTTTGCGGTTCCTACGCGTCATGGCCACCGATTCCCATGAACGCGCCCGGTTGCTCGAGGAGGCCAGGGACTATTTTGCGACGCGCGCCAAGCGCCATCGCTTCGCCCGGGCCGAAGAAGTCAGCGCCTAACGATCAGCCGGGTCCTCCCTCCTTCGGGACATCGGAGGAGGGAGCCCGCGGCACGGCCAGGTCGGCGTGACCCCCGAGCTTGCTCACACCTCAATCCGATAGACGGTTCCGGCGGCGTCCGGCCGACCTTTCGGCGCGGAGCCGACGCACCAGCGTATGAATCGCAGCCTCCTTCGACAGACCGGCCTCGCCGCCCTCCGGACGTTCGCCGTCGCCCTCGGCCTGGCCGTGACGCTTGGCTGGCATGAGACCGCCTGGGCCGACCAGGCGGCGCACGAGGGGCACGAATCCGCCCCCCAACACGAAGGCCATGTCGGCCCGCCGGCTCAGCAGGAGCCGGCTGCGATGGATCATTCCGCGCACCAAGCCGCTGCATCCGAGCACAGCCGCGCCGACAACCACGACGGCCACGACATGCACGCGACCGCGACCATCGTCCGGGGCGGAGTCACGCGCGAGGAGGAGAAGGCGTATTCGCTGTTCATGCACCGGTCCTGCGGGATCATCGTGGCGCTCTTGGGCCTGTTGGTCCTGACGGACCGGCTGACCCAGCGACGCCATGGGGCCTTGCGCAAGGGCATGGGGGCGATCTGGCTGCTCATGGGCGTCCATATTTTTCTGAACGCGGACCCGACCGATTGGCCGCTGGCGGCGACGTTCATGGAGAGCTACAACCGCCCCGGTTCCAGCGAATGGCTCCAGCACAAAGTCCTCTGTCTGATTCCCGTGGCCATCGGCCTGTATACGATGTTCGTGGCGCGGCGCGAGCGGCCGAATCCCGTGGCCGGCTATGCGATGGCCGCGGTGCTGGCCTTCGGCGGGATCGCACTCCTCTATCACGAGCACGAGCACAGTCCGGGGATGGACATGGGGCTGATCGTCCGGCAACATAACCTCATGGCCGTCACCTCGATCTTCATCGCCGCCGGCTGGCTGGCGGACACGTTGGACCGGCTGGCCTGGAAGCCCAAGTTCGTCATGGTCCCGGTGGGGCTGATTCTCCTGGGGCTGGAACTGGCCATCTATACGGAATAGTCGCCGCGAAAGACCATGATCGACCTGCTCCAATGGCTCTGTCTGATTCCGGTCGTCGGGGGCTCGCTGTTCGGGCTCCTCTGCGTGCCCGCGGCCCTCTGGTTCTGCCGGAACCGCGCGGCCTCGGCCGGCTCGGGATTTCCGGAGGGGCAATGGCCTCCGGTCACGGTCCTCAAGCCCGTGTACGGGTTGGAGAAGCATCTGAAAGCGAACCTGCGGACCATGTGCCTGCAGGACTACCCGGACTACCAGGTCGTCTTCTCCGCGCAGCGATCGGATGACCCGGCGATCCCGCTCCTCTACGAGCTGCAACAGGAGTTCGGCGCGGGCCGCGTGACGGTGGTGGTGAAGAACCTCCAGGCGGGCATGAACGGGAAGGTGAACAACCTGATCGGCGGGCTGACCGAGGCGAAGCACGACATGCTGGTCATCAGCGACAGCGACATCCGCGTCCGGCCCGATTACCTCAAATCGGTCGTGGCGCCGCTGGCCGACCCGGCGGTCGGCTGCGTTTGCGCGCCCTTCAAAGCGGTCAACGCGGATCGCTGGTACGAGAAGCTGGAGCTCTTGAGCATGAACGCGGATTTCATCCCGAGCGTCATGTTCGCGCTGACGACCGGGGCCTCGAACTACAGCAACGGCCAGTCCATCACGCTCCGGCGCGAGACGTTGGCGAAGATCGGCGGGCTGGAAAGCCTGGCCGAGTACCTGGTGGAGGATTACGAAATCGGCCGGCGCATTTGGGAATCGGGCCGACGCATGGCCGTGCCGCCCTATTTCATCGAGGCCACGGTGGACCTGAAGTCCGTCGCGCAATGGTGGAGCCATCAGGTCTATTGGGACCAGAACACCCGGTTCGCGCAACCGGGCGGGTTTGCCGCCACCGTGCTGACCCGGGCCGTGCCCTTCGCGCTGCTCTCTGCGCTCCTGCGGCTCATGGATCCGGTCGGTCTGGCCGTCTTGGGCGGCGCCGTCGCGATCCGGCTGGTCACGACGGCGCTGATCTTCGGTCGGACCGGGGACCGGGAGGGGCTCCGCAGCCTGTGGCTTCTGCCGCTGCGCGACATCGCCGGCCTGGTGTCCTGGGCGCTCGCGTTCACGCAGCGGACCGTGATCTGGCGGGGCGCGGAATTCGTTCTGACCCGCAACGGGCGGCTGGTGCCGCGGGAGGCACGCTCATGAACGCCGCGCCCCGGCCCGTCGGGGCATCGAAACCTTCGTGTGAATCCACGCTGACGAGGAGACTCACCATGTTACGAGTGATTATTGCCATGATCGTGGCCTCGGCCGCCACGGCCGGCGGACAAGTCCTGATCAAGAAGGGCATGCAGACCGTCGGCTCCCTGGAGACCTACCAGCCGATGGCGCTCCTGTCCTATTTCGGCCAGGCCCTCTCCAACCCCTACGTGATCCTGGGCACGATCCTGAACGGCATCTTTTATTTCCTCCTGATCGCCTCCCTCTCCTGGGCGGACGTCACGGTGGCCGTGCCCTTTACGGCCATCGAGTACATCTTCGCGGCGATTCTCGCCGTGACCATCCTGCAGGAGGTGGTGTCGCCGGTGCGGTGGGCCGGGATCGTGCTCGTGATCGTGGGGGTGGTGTTGGTCTCGGTGAGCGGGGAAGCCACGACGCATCCCTGACGGGAAGCCACGCAGCGGGAAGAAGGAGAGATCACACATGCGGCAGGTGAAGCCGTTCTATTTCGACATGACCGAGGCCGACATTGCGGCCTACGCCGAAGGCTCCGCGAAGATCATGCGGTCCGCGACGCTGATCCTCGGCGAGCAGACGACCCAGTTCGAGAAAGCGTTCGCCGAGTATATCGGCGTGAAGCACGCGATCTCCTGCAACAGCGGCTCGACGGCGCTGGAATTTCTGCTGCGGATCAAGCAGGTCGTCGGCAAAGCCGTGCTCGTCCCGACGAACACGAATTTCGCCACCGTCGCCGCCATCCTCCGCGCGGGCGGCGAGGCGGTCTATTTGGACATGGACAAGCAGACCTTCGCCCCGTCGCTCGCCATGGTCCGGGAAACGATCGCACGGCATCGGGCCTCGAGCAAGACGCCGGTCGCCGGCGTCATGTGGGTGCACATCGGCGGCGTCGTGTCGCCGGACTTCCCGCAGGTGGTGGCCGAATGCCGCAAGCAGGGGCTCTTCGTGCTGGAAGACTCGGCCCATGCGCACGGGTCCAAGCTCAACGGCGTCATGTCGGGGAACCTGGCGGACGGCGCCGCGTTTTCCTTCTTCCCCACGAAGGTCATGACGACCTGCGAGGGCGGGATGATCACGACCAACAGCGACGAGGAAGACTACCTGGCCCGGTCGTTCCGCAACCAGGGCAAGCGCGGGATGAACTACGGCAACCTCCACCACGATTTCGGCAACAGCGCCCGCATCACGGAGCCGGGGGCGCTGCTCGGCTTGATCCAGTTGAAGAAGCTCCCGCAGATGCTCGCGCGGCGGCAGGCCTGCTACGCCATCATCGCCAAGGCCCTGGACAAAGCCGGCCTGTCCTACGTCTCGACGACGCACATGGACGCGGCCAGCCAATACAAGCTCATCGTCCATGTGCCGGAAGGCCGGACGACGGAGGACCTGAAAAAGCGGTTGAACGAGGCGGGGGTCATCTGCGGCGGCGGGGTCTACGACCTGCCCTGCCACAAGCAGCCGGTGTTCGAAGGGGTCTGCGCCGGGCAGGCCTATCCGGGAGCGGAGCGTTGGTGCCCGAACCATCTCTGCCCGCCGCTCACCTCCGGCATGAGCGACGACGACGCGGCCTATGTAGCGGAGATGCTGGTCAAGCACCTCTCGTAGCAAAAGGTTGATGAAGAGCGCTCAGTGATCAGTGTTCAGTTCCAGAAACTGAGAACCGTAGACTGACAACCGTCGACCCTTTGCGAAGGGCGGCGACCGTTTTGATCATCCTGCGGTAGATAGGGATTATGGCGCACGAAGGCCGGATCAAAGACTTCGCGGTGGTCGGCGGCGGCATCGCCGGGCTGGCGATCGCCGAGATGCTCCAGCGGTCCGGCGCCTCGGTCGTCCTGCTCGAAAAAAACGCGCTCCTCTGCGCCGAAGCCTCGGCCGAGCAGCAAGGCTGGTTCCACACCGGCGCCCTCTACACGGCGCTGCCGAACAACTTCTTCTGCCGCACGATGGTCGGGAACCTGGACGACCTGGTGGACTACTACGGCGGGTTCCCCCACATGAACCTGCGCGTGGACAAGCACATCTCCACCACGAGCCGCGACGGCTGGTTTTCCAACCGGACCAATTTTTACGTCTACACGAGCACGGAGGGCGTGAGCTGGGGCTGGAAGCTGCCCTGGGCCGTGGCGCTGCGACGGGCCAAGCAGCGCATGTCCTGGTTCGAAACCCTGGACGCGTCGCGCAGCTTGAGCCACCAGTTGGGCTTCGGGGCGAAGCCCCTCCAGTACGTGATGCACAATTCCGCCCTGGGGCTCAACCTGGACCACGTGGCCTTCGCGCTCAAGTCCCGCGACCGGGCGATGAACACGCGGCTGATCGCCACGGACCTGCTCCGGTCGTTCCTGGCCTCGGGCGGGGAGGTGCGGACCCAGGCCCGGGTGCAGAGCCTGGATCAGGGGTCGGTGACGGTCAAGCTGGACGGGGGCGAGCAGCAGACCCGGATCGCCGCGCGCCACACGATCCTCGCCACCGGCAAGGACACGACGGCGTTCGAAGCGAACACCAAGGTCTTCATCAGCCCGCTGCTCGTCGTCTATCCGGCGCTGACCGACCTCAACTTCGTGCGGATGTCGCCCCACATGGACCAGACGATCAACCACATCTGCCACCGCATCAACGGGCTGGAGTATTCGTTAATCGGCAACGCGGTCTACCACGATGCCCGGCACACGAGCCCGGAGGTGCAGGACAAGGTCCGGGCCAACATGCTGGCGATGGCCAAGCAGGTGTTCGGCGAGTTCGACGCCAAGAGCACCGATTTGTTTTTCGGCTACAAGACCGAGGTCTCCTCCTCCTCCTTCATCCGGAACTACCTCTACCACATCATCGACCGGGGCCAGTACACCCTGACCCTGCCGGGCAAGTTCTCCCTCTGCTTCAGCCTCGCCGCGAACGTCTGCCGGCACTTCGGCATCGAGCCGGTCAAGGCCGTGCGCCTCAAGGACGACCCCTCCGTCGAGGCCATGCTGCAGGAGCCCATGCACTCCCGCATGGCCAGGCGCCTCGCCGAAAAGTTCCAACCCCGCCCGTAAGCCATCCGTTAGAAGGCGCACTCCAGGCCCAGCCACGTGTTGTTGTCCGGCACGGAGCGTGCGGTGATGTTGGAAACCCGCACCGAGCGCTGAAACCCGGCCGTGAAGGTCGCGCGTTCGTTGAGGGTCCGGCGGAATTCGAGCTCCCACTGATAGATGTCTTCCTTCTGGCCTTGACGCTCGTCGCCCGCGAGCGTGCTCGTGAAGATATTGTGCTCGTAGTCCCCGCCGAGAAAGACGGCGTACTGCGGCGCGAGTTTGAGCATCAGGCCGAGCGCCAAGTAGTGGTTGATGTAGGAGACGTCGTCCTTGGACTGGGGCTGCGTCCGGCCGTCGGCCAGCCCCCGCTCGTAGTGGTAGCCGGCGGTTACGTCCAGCCACCGGGCGGCGGCCCACTCCACGTGAGGCCCCACGGTCCAGAGCGTGGTGTCGCGGTTCTGGAACGCCGCATTGTAGTCGCGGCTCCCGTAGCGGGTGAGCAGCCGCAGCGTGAGGTCTTCCGAAGGGCGGCCTTCCAGGTGCGCGCTGTAGATGTGCGTGCTGACCCGTTCGTCGGCCACGATGCCGGTCGACCGTTGAACGTTGCGGGCCAGGAAGAGGTCGGGCGCGTAATAGTAGTTGACCCGCAGCAATAGGGAACGGGTCAGGTCCTGTTCGATCTCGAAGCGGAAGGTCGCATGGTTGTAAATGGACTTGGTGGCGAAGACGAAGCCCTGGGCCTTGACCGACAGCTCCGTGCGGCCGAGCGCCGAGGAGAAGATCCGTTTGACCTCCGCGGAGGGCTCGACCACCGTGTCCGAGCCCTGGTTGGTCACGTCCACGACCGGCTGGGTCGGGTCTTCCATCAGGGCCAGGCGGCGGGAGGCGGAGAAGAGCGAGACGTCGTCCGTATAGAAGAGGTTGGACTCCGTCTCGAGCGACCATTGGGCGACGGCCGGTTCGGCCGGCGCCCACCAGGCGGCGCACAAGAAGAGCAGGGCGAGACGGGAGACAGTCACCGCAAGGTCCGGATCCCCTGCCGGACGGGACGGCGTTGCCGGCGCATCATCGGATCAGGCCGGGCCGGCCGTCACCATTTCCCCAGCCGGCCCCGGCAGCCGGCCGCGTGGGACCAGCTGGAGACGGACGGAACGATCGTCGCATGGGCGAGGGGTTCGGCCATGGCCCCGGTCAGAAGATCCAGTGCCAGATCGTCGAGAGCCAGTGCTTGATCGTCGCGATCAGACCGAGGTCTTCCTGCTGCGCGGGCGCCGGCGCGGCGCCCTTTCCCTGAGCGGATGAGGGGCCGCCTTGCGCCTCCTGCGCCTTGGCCATCTGCGTCGGGGCTGCCGGCGCCGGGCTGGCTTGGGCCGGCGGCGGGACCGAGGCGGTGCCCGACGGCTTGGCTTGCGGGCCGCCTTGAGCCGGGGCCGAGGGGCGGGAGCCGGAGAGGGGGCCGCCCATCGCGGCCGCGGCGCGGGACTGTTCCTTCAGATCGGATTGCGACCGGGCGACGATGGCCTCGAGCGAGGCGTTGCGCTTCTTGAGGTCGTGGGTCTGGCCCTGCAACGTCTTGTTCTGCGCGGCCGCCTCCTTCAATTTTTGGTCGAGCTCCTTGAGGCGGCCGTCGAGGCCGGAGTGTTCCATGCCGCCGCTTTCCTTCAGCCGTTGCACTTCGGCCGTGGCCAGCTTGGCTTCGTCGCGCAGCTGGTTGGTTTGATCCTGCATGGTCTTGATCTGTTGTTCCAGTGCCCTGGCCTGGGCCTGCTCGCGATCGAGATCCACGCGCACTTGCTCGGATTCCTGCACCGCGGCCTGGTACTTTTCCTTGGTGACGCACCCGGTGGCGGCCACGGCGAGCGTCAGGACTACCGACAGTGCCTGCCCATGTCTCATCATCCTCCTCCTTACCGCGTGATTAGCCCGATACCGCTGTGCCGGGCGCTTCGATCAGAAGCAGCCCGCCAGTGGACCCAGTGCGTCGCAGGGATCGGCTTTTTTCGGCGCGTGAACGGCCGGCTTGCTGACCCGCAGGCTGTGCAGGGACGGCCAGCCCACCCCCGTGAGCACATCGTCCGTAAAAATGTACGGCGTGAAATCGTCGTCCGGCGGCATCCCCCTCGCGTCCGGGGCTTCCTCCGCATGGCGCGCCGACCGGAAAAAATGCACGACGACCACGTGGTTCCCCGAGGAACCGATCTCTCCCTCCATAGCCACCGGGGGCTTGATCTCGTTGCTTTCCAGCTCGAATTGCGTGGGCTCCAGCAACGCCAGCACCCTGTCCCGCGCATCGCCGAGCTTCACCTTGGCGGACTCGACCCGATACCGGGCGATGGCCTCGTCGATTCGGCTGATGGTATACCGCTTCGAGGCCTCTTCCAACGCGCAACCGGTCAACAGGCCGGCTGCCAACCACCAAGCCAACAGGGCCGGCACGTGTCCTTGTCTCATCGATGCGGCGTCATCCCGGAAATCGTCTCGCGGCGCGGACGCCGTGCGTAGAATCCAGGCTGCAGGCTAGGCTTTCCGCGTCTGCCTGTCAAGCCTTTGCCTCGATTCGAGACGGCGTCTGCTGCAACCGCCGAGACGCAACCGCGACGAGTCTGCCGGCGAGAGGCGCAAAACCCCTCTCCGTCCCCGTGTGATCGAAGGGGGCGGTTCAAGCAAGACCGGAAGAGAGACGACCGGGAGCGCTTCGCCGGCGGCGTCGATGACGGTACTTCGCAAAAGAGCCGCCGGTTCAACGAAGGTCGGGATGGTGGTAGGATAGGGCCGGACCGGGACCGAGAGGGCGTGTGCATGGAGCGGACGGAGAATCGCCTCAAATCGTTCCTGTTGGTCGGCGTACAATTTCTCTGCCTGGGGGTCCTCTTGGTCACCGGGCCCTTGCTGCCGGGCGGCTGGGCCGAGCGGGCCTTGGTGGCGGTGGGCCTGGGGCTGGCCGTTTGGGCTTTGGTCACCATGTCGCCCCGCTCCCTCACGGCCTTCCCCGATGTCCGGCCGGACGGGGTGCTGGCGACGAACGGGCCCTACCGGTACATCCGGCACCCCATGTATACGGCGGTCTTGCTGCTCACGCTGGGCCTGGTGATGGAGCACCTGTCGCGCGCGCGCGCGTTCGTCTGGCTGATGCTGGCCGTGAACCTCTGGGTCAAGCTGACCTACGAAGAAACGCTCCTGGCGCAACGGTACGCCGACTATCCCGCCTACAAGGCCGGCACCGCCAGGCTGATTCCCTTCCTGTTGTGACCGTCGCAGGAGCCTCGTGCGCCGCAAGATCCAAGGCTTTCATCGGGACGAGCAGGGCGATTGGGTGGCCGAGCTGGACTGCGGCCACGGCCAGCACGTGCGGCACCAGCCGCCCTGGAGCAGCAGGCCCTGGACGCTCACCCGGGAGGGCCGGACCGGACGCCTCGGCACGGAGTTGGACTGCGCACGGTGCGACGAGCCGGCCGCCTCTTAGGCGGAGGGCTCCGGCGCGCCCCCGGCCGCCCTGGCCGCCGTCCGGTCGAGCAGGCGGCCGTACTGCCCGATGGACCAGGCCGTCCGTTCGAACAAGTGGGTGATGTACAGGATCAACGATCGGTCGTCCGGCGTCAGGTTCTGCTCCATCGAGAGATAGTGTTTCCTGGTCCGTTCCATCATCTCGCCCCGGTCGGCCGTCATGACGGAGAGGAGTTCCCGTTCGTGCGCATCCCCCGATTCCGCGGCCGCGATGGCGGTCAGCAGCAGCGTGTCGAGGGACTCGACGATGCTCAGGCCGAGCCGCCCCGCCTTGCCCTGGCCGCGGCGGTCGCGCAGGATCTCGAACAGGCCGAATAAGTCCTCCTCGATGGCCGCCAGCAGGCGCTGCCGGTTTTGCAGGTTCAGCAACCGTTCCGATGTCTCCAGCGCCGCGTCCCGCTGCAGGGCCTCCAAGAGAAACTCCAGCACCAGGTCCGAGAGGGAGCCGAACGCCTGATGGTACGCCGTCGGGCCGGGCCCTCCGCTCCGCTCGCGCGTCAGGCGCAACTCGTCCAGGTAGACGGGCGGCCGCTTCAGCAGGCGGAGGTGCTCCTGCTCCGCCAGCAGGGCCGCCGTCTCCGGCTGGTTGCCCATGTAGGCTTGCAGGTAGACGGTGTGCGCCAGCGAATCGTCGTCCGACGCGGGACAGACCCGCTGCACGAGCGTCAGGTAGGGGGTCAGGAGGGCGGAGCAGAACAGCGGCACCGTCAGATTGAACAGCAACGTCACCGCGGCCGCCTGCCGCGCGATGTCCGGCGTCCACCATCGCGCGAAGGCATTCAGGACGGGATAGTCCCACCCATGGCCCGCCGCCGCGATGCCGGCGAACAGGACCACGCCGGTGGCCGCGCACAAGGTCTCGGCGAGCACCACCTGCCGGGACAAGCCGGTGAACCGTCAGCCGAACAAGTAGGTATTCGCACTGTTGCCCGCATGCGCGCCCAGCACGATCATCACGACCGGGTCCAGCGTGGGAAAGAACCCGGCTTCCGTCATGGCCAGGGCCACCAGGATGATGCTCAAGTGGGATTGGGCCAGCAGGGTCAGCAGCAGCCCCAGGAGAAACGAGAACAGGGGCGAGGCCTTGAGCAGCCCATGCAGCGCCGCCCGCTGGGTATCGATCAGAAACCCGGCCTCGCTGGCCTTGATCAGCGTCAGCCCCAGCAGGAGCAGCGCCAGGCCGAAGACCGCCCCGTAGGTGTTGCGGTATCGGGAGGGCGCCTCGAAAAACAGGCAGAGGCCGGAGAAGCCGACCAGCAGCAACACGAGCGTTTTCAACGGCAGGACCGCCGTATAGACCAGCAGCGCGCAGCCCGTGTTGGCCCACAAGGCGATCGGCATGGCCTGGCGGACCGACATCAGCCGGCTGTGGACGAAGCTGGCCACGATGTAGGTCGTGGTCCGGCTGTTCCAGGTCACGAACCCGGACAGGATGCCGGCGAGCGCGGCGGCCAGCGGATGGGCGTTCAGGAACGGGATTCGGTCGCGGAAATGCCGGCCGGTGAGGAGCTTGAGATGGTCGCTGACCAGCTTGTTCCCGGCGAGCAGGAGCCCCAGGCCGGCCAAGAGCGAAGCGGCGAATTCGAAGGAGGGGTCCACGGGCCGAGCCTAATCGTCCGGCCCGGGCCAGTCAAGACGCTGGCCAAATGCCTCGTTCTTCGGTAGACTACGGGGGTCCTGGTGAGGCCGGTCGCAGAATCGGAAGGAGCCGGACGATGAACAGCCGATGCGTAAGTCTCAGCATGTGCGGGCTGCTGCTTGGCGGCTGCGTCTCGTTCGGCAACGCCGGACTGGCCGACCGGGAGGTCATGGCGCAGATCAAGGCCGGAGAAACGACCAAGGAACAAGTCTTGGCCTTGCTGGGCGAGCCGGACGGCAAGCGGGAGATCGACTTGGCCGGGGCGAGTTTCGAACGGTGGTCCTACCGCCGGTCCTCCTCCTTCATCAATGTGTGGGAATACATCCCGGTGCCCTTCTACGGGCTCTTCTTCCACGGCCTCGGCACGCCCGACGTCCAGCACGACCTGGATGTCTTCTACGGCCCCACCGGCGTGGTCACGACCCGCTTCTACACGGAGACCGCCTACGAGACCGGGGGCATCTTCACCCCGATGACCCTCACCACCACCACCAACGTGGACAGCTTGCCGGGACAGAGCGGAAAGCCGGTCCATTGGGAAGACAAAGTGGTGGGAATCAAACCGGCCTACTGAACCATTCAAGACTGCCGTAGCCGACGAACGGTCGCGGGGTAGCAGTTCCCTTCGCTTCAACGCCTCTCGGAGCGGCCCTTTCGGACTTTGCCGGGCGGAATTCCGGCCGCCTCACCATCTCGGCGGCGCGCACAAACGTGGCGCTCTTTATTCATCGCGCCGCGCGCCCTTCGGGAATTCCTTCGCGGACTCAGTCGGTTTCCGCTTTCCTTCCTGGCAAAGTCTCGATGGACGCCCCGCTCCTCCGGCGAATTTCGCTCTTGGCCCTGCGACCTCGTATGTGAAAATAGAAGATGCCCACTGCTCCATTTGCGGCTTGGAGAAGAAAGAGAATGGCGAGGACAGGTCGCTTGCAAACCTGTCCCCGTAGGTTCACACTCTCGGAACTCTCGATGAACTCCCGCCAAGTCGATGGACAGGATGACACGAAGATGCTTGTGGGTAATGTGGGTGTCGGTCGTCGGCTGGGGCCTCTCCGGTTGTGCGGGACCCGGAGAGCGCCCGCCGTCCCCCTCCCTCAACCGACCGACCAGCCAGGGGCAGCAGGACCGCCGGCCGCCACAAAACGTGGAAGAACAGGTGAAGGAACTGGAGAAGGACGTGGACGACGCGCTCAAGGAGGAAGCGCGAACCATCTGCGCGCAACGGGCGCCCTACTTCGCCAACGTGCAGGCGGCCTGCGAACGACGCGAGTACCAGCTGCTCAAACAACGGTCCAAGGAGCGGGCACCCTGAGCCGTTCGGTTCCGTTCCCCATGAAATGGGCATGGCCCTTCTGGCAGGGAACCGGAATCGGCGGAGCAGCTGATTCGTAATCAGCGGGCTGGTGGTTCAATCCCACTCGCCGGCATAGACTTTCGCCATGGCAAGAAATGCTCCCGGAGTCCGGTGCCCGAAATGTGGCACACGAGCCCACCGTGTACCT
>JAGWTI010000033.1 GCA_028876065.1 Nitrospirota bacterium | reverse complement strand
ACGCTTCACGCTTCACGAGCCACACAGCACGCGTCAGTACGGCGGACGCCAGGCCTCCGCCAGCGACAACTCCGCGTCGTCGCCCAACGCCGTCGCCTTGGCCGTCGTATCCCACTGGGTCTGCTCTTCTTTGATCTTGTGCAGCTTCGTCCGGAAGAGCTTCGCCCCGGACAAGTTCGCTTTCGTGACGTCCGCATGGGACAGGTCGCTATAGGTCAAATCGACGTTGTTCAGTTTCGTCTCGATCGCTTTCACTCCGGTCAAAATGCTGCGGCTCAGGTCCGAGCCGGTCAGGTCGGCCTTGGTCAGGTCCGCGTCCGAAAAACAGGATTGCGTGAGCGAGGCCTGCTTGAAACTGGCCCCGGCGAGCTTGGCCTCCATAAAGACCGCGCCGGTTCCTTTGACGCGGTCGAATTTCACGCCGGCCAGGTCTCCTTGCATGAAATTCGACTGGGTGATCTCGGCGCCGGTGAAGTCCGAGCCCTTGAAATCCGAGCCGCCGGCTTGCACCTTCACGAACGAGGCCCCCTTGAAATCCTGGTTCGTCAACGTACAGTCCCGCAGAAACGCCTTGTGGATCTGGGCCCCGGCCAGCGACGCCCCGCTCAGGTCGGCTTTGTAGAACACGGCCCCGTCCAGGTTGCACTTGGCCAGCTTGGCCCCGTTCAGCTTGGCCTTCGCCAGGGCGGCCTTGAACAGGTTCGCCCCGGAGAGATCGGCCTGGCTCAGGTCCGCATCCGGCAGCACGGTCTTGGTCAGATTGGCCCCGGCGAACTTGGCGCCCGTCAGGTTCGTCTTGTTCATCACCGCCTGGGTCAGATCGGCCCCGGCAAAGTCCGCGCCGGCCATGTCCGCTTCCGTCAGGACCGCCTTGACGAGTTTCGCCTGCTTGAAACCGGCTCCGGTCAGTTTCAGCTTCACCCAGACGACTTTCTCCAGGTCGCAGCCGTCGAATCTGGCCCCGGAGAGATCGCAGTCGCGGAAGACCGTCTTCTTGACGATGGCGCCGGACAAGTTGACGTTTTTCAGGAGGGTCTTCTGGAAAAACCCCTTGGAAAGGTCGGCCCGGGAGAGGTCCATGCCGGTCAGGTCGGCGCCGACGATGCGCTCGTTCTTGTTGACCTTGGCCAGCAGCTCGTCGCGCGTCATTTCTGGCCCTCCCGTTGCTGCTGTTTGAGCTTCGTCATGGTCAGGATCGCATCGTTCAGCTTCGTGTCCCTGACCTCCGCCCGCAGGGTCTCGGCGGCATAGAGGTTGGACCCGCGCAGATCGGTGTTCACCAGCTTGGCCTTGCGCAGAGACGCCTTGAACAGGTTGGCGCCCACCATGTTCGCCCCGCTCAGGTCGGACTTGGTGAACTGGGCGCTCACCGCCTTGATGTGGTAGAGGTTCGCCCGGCCCAACTGGCAACTGTCCACCATCGCCCGGTGCATCGCGCAATCCTGGAAGTTCCCGCCGGTGAAATCGGTCTTCATCAGGCTGGCCTTGGGCATGGTGGACTCCTTGAACTCCGCGCCGGGGAGCGTCGAGTTGCCGATCCGGAGGTTCGTCAGGTCCGACTGGCCGAACTTGACCCGCTCGCCGGAGACTTCCCAGAAGATGGCGCCCTTGGCCCGCGTCTTGCTGAAGTCCGCCTGGTCCACGTTGCTCTTCATGAAGACCGCCTTCTCAAGATTGGCCCCGGCGAATGTGGCCCCGCTCAGGTCGGCGGTGAGGAAATAGCCCTTGGAGGCGGACGCCTTCGACACATCGGCCCCCTTGAGCGTCGCCTTTTCGAACAGGGTCCCTTCGCAGGTCCCGCCGGCCATCTTGGCGCCGGTGAAGTCCGCCTGGCTGCAGACCCCCTTCGACAAATCCGCGCCGGTCAGGTCGGCTTGCGGGAGTTTGGCCTTCATGAGGAGGGCTTTCGGCAGCTTCGCGCCCTTCAAATTGGCGCGGGAGAAGTCCGCTTCGCCGGCGATGGCCTTCGTCAGATTGGCCCCGGAGAGATTGGCCCCGGACAGGTTGGTTTTCGACAGGTTCGCGCCGGCCAGATCGGCCCCGTGCAGATCCAGGCCGGAGAGGTCCAGTTCGGCCAATTTCTTCCCCGCCAGGCTCTTGCCGGCCCGGTAACGGGCCACCACCTCGTCCCGCGTGAGGGGCTGCATGTCGTCCACGTCGATCCCGGCCTTCTTGAGCCGCTCCCTGGCCCAATCGGGAATCGGATTGGCCTTGAGCTGCTCCGCCTTGGCCATGGCGGCTTCGTACTTGACCTTGGCGTCGGCCAGCATCGCCTTGGCCTTTTCTTCCTGCTCCAACACGTTCCGGAGTTGGTCCGGCGTCAGGTTGGCCTTGACGTCGTCCGGAATGCCGGGAAAGTCGAAACTGGGCGGACCGGCCGGCGGGGGCGCGTTCAAGGCATCCAACAATTGCTTGGGGTCCTGCCCGGCTTGCTGCATGGCCTCGGTGGCCTGGGCCAGGGCCTTCTGTTTGGCCTCTTCGACCTGAGCCAGAATCTCGTCTTTGGTCGGAATCTTGTCGAGCGGCGGAGGGGGCGGCGGATTGAAGAGTTTCTCGACATCGACGTTCTTGGCCGCTTCGGGATTCTTGGCCAGAGCATCCACCAGTTGCTGCTTGGCCTGAGCCTTGCCCTCGTCCACCCGAGCCATGGCGTCCGCGATCTTGCCCTTCGCCTCGGCCATCTTGGCCTGCGCCTCGCGCATCGGGGCCGTATCCACATAGCCCATCGGACCCAGCTTGTCCTGAAGGCCGGCGAGCTTATCGGCCGCGGCCCCGAGCTGCGCGCCGCCCGTATCCAACGCCGCGGCGGGATCGCCTTTCGGCGCATGCTTGACGATGTCGGGGACTTCGCCCTTGGCCAGCTGGTCCTTGATCTTGGCCACGTCCGCCTTGGCCTGCGCGATCTTGCCTTTGGCGTCCGCCATCTTCGCGTCCGCGTCGGCCTTGATGGCCGCGATGTCCGCCGGAACCTTCCGGTCCAGCCGCTTCTGGAATTCCTCCTTGTAGAACGCGAAGCTCTTGGGCTGGTCCGTCAACTTCTCGGCGACCAGGAACAGCTTGATCACATCGGAGGCCTCATCGTCCGCCGCCGGAGCGATGCTGCGATAGAGCACCAGCCCCTTCTCGATGGAGGGGAACAGCCAGACCGTGTCCAGGTCGAGCGCGAACTCGCCGAAGACCTCCCCGTCCTTCTTCTGATGCACGAGGAAGAGGCGCGGGCGGAGTCCGGGGAGGCGCGACCGGAGCGCTTGCTTCTCCGGATGCATCCCGTCCACTTCCAGCCCCTCGTCGCCCTTGAAGAACTTCGTCGCCCCCGTCAGCCACTGGTCCTTGGGCGCCACGTTGAAGAAGCTGTAGTCCATGTCGTCCGGGAAGTAGGGCCAGCGCTCCTTCAACCACCGCTCGTCGTAGGTGCCCAGCTTTTTGCTGCGCTGGGGCCACATGACGTCGTACGGCAGGAAGCCGGACGGCTCGCGCCGGTCCGCCGGACTGCCGATCAAACTATTCGGCGACTCGACGTTCGGCAGAGACAGATTCTGCTCCGCCGCCTGGTCCGGCTCGGCGATGAAGCCCTTGCCGATCGGGTTCTGGTCATAGCCCTTGCCGCCGAAGGCATGCGCATAGGTCAGGTCCATCTCGGCAAAAGGCTCCGGCTCGGAAGGGACCTGGACTCCGCCCCGCTTGACCCATGTCCGGTTGCCGAACACGGCCAGGCTTTTCGAGAGGGACCCGACTTTCGCCGTCACCTTGGCGGCGGGAATGGTTTTGCCCTTGGGCGCATAACATTTGCCGCGGAGCAGGATTTCGCCGCTGACTTTCGGCATGCCCGCATCCAGGATCGCGTCCTTGCCCAATTCCTTCGTGACGAGCGGCCAGAGTTGCTGCTCGGTGAGGGGCTTGCCGGGATCGTTGAAGTCGAAGCAGTACAGGACCGTGGTGGCGAAGGCGAAGTTGCCGGCCTTGGCGTATCGGTACAGGAGCAGCCCCTGGTCGAGATCTTTAATGACTTTCACGGTTGGCTTCCCCTCCGGTGGACTGGCTCACGTTAGCGCGACCGATGCGAGCCGCGACGGCAAAGGCCAAGAAATAGCGATCGAGGGATTCCAGGGTGTTCCCATACTCTTGCCCGCCCGTCATCGCATCGCAGAGACATTCGCGGACACGCGTCAATTCTTTCAATCGTCTCCTCCACCGTGGATCGCCGATGGTCAGGGCCAAGAGCTCGAAGGCGCGGACGGACGCGCGCACACACAGCGCAGCATCCTTCCCTTGCCAACGTCGGACGCGCGCCACTTCGCTCCCGACATTGGCCAACTGCTCGGCCAGCGAGAGCGTCTGCCACCGGCCTGCCGCCAAACTTGCGTGTTGTGCCGCCATCCGATCAGCTCGCCGTCAACCGGACCATGCCACGCGTGGACCGAGCTTGGATCGGCCGGTACAGGAGCAGCCCCCGGCCGAGATCTTTAACGACGTTCATAATTTCCCCTGTCCGGGCGACCTATCGGCAAGATGCGGAATCTCAAAAATCCAGTCAACCGAAAAACCAGACCGGCCCGTCCCACGCCGTCCTCCCGGTACTGCACGTTCCATCCCCGGCGCTACGCCAATCGGCTTAACTGATGATGAACAGGTCGGCATTCGTCATGGCCATGCCTGAGTTACGCACGTCCATTTCAATCGCATTGACTCCCATCTCTATGGTGTTGATATCCGTGGCTATTGTATTAATGTTTGTTTCGGTCGTCGTAATACGCCCCTCGGCAGCGGTGAGTTGCTGGGCCGCCGCGATGATCTGATTGGTATGAACCCCGATGTCTTGCTCGGCCGCCGTGATCCGGTTGCCGTGGGCTTCGATCGTCGCATCGTGGGCCAGCACCATGCTGTTCGTGGCCTGGATATGGGTCTGCGTGGCGCTGATCTTCCCCTGGATGGCCTTGATCTCGTTCTCCGTCGCGTTGACGTGGAAGTTGTGCACTTCGGTCGAGATCCCGCCGGTCAATTGGAGGCTCCACGCAACGGGCACGAGTTCGAGTTGGAGCGCCCCGAGGAAGAAATCGACGCTGGCGCCCAGGGCCGTATCCACCCTGGGCCCCACAACGATGTAGGTATCGGCTCCCAGTATCACTTCGCCGTTGTAGCCGCCTTTGATCAAGGAAAAGCTGGTCCCGTTGAGCGTCTCCCGAAAGTTCCCGCCGACGGTTTCGCTCATATCTCCATACACGGTCTCCGTGCTGTTTCCGTGGATGATCTCGATGCTGTTGCCTCCGACTTCGGTGTACGAATGGGCCTCGGTTTCGAAGCACAGCCCGTCGATCGTCTCTTCCCCGTCGGTACACGTCCCTGGCGGATCGCCGGAAACCGTCTCGGACTTGGCGGCGCCCATCCGGATATGGGTCTGGGCCTTCGGTGTCTTGAGGTAGATGCGTTCCGATCCTTCCTTGTCCTCGAAGGTCAGGAGGTTGCTCCCCGCCGTACGGATGGCGCTCTGGGTCTGGTTGTTGCGCGTGACCAGATTCGGATTGTCGGAGTTCGGCACCGCCGCCGTGATCACCGGCCAGTTCGGGTCCCCGTCCTGGAACGACAGGAGCACTTCCGCGCCCTTGTGCAAGGGGAGATGCATGCCATGGTCTTTGCCCGCATAGGGCGTCGCCATCCTGATCCAGGCGGAGGCCTTGGCCGCCCCCTTGTCCGTCTTGTCGAACGGCAACTGCACCTTGTACCGGCCCTGGTCGTCCAGCTCGGCGTACTGGCCGCTGCCTTCCGCGTCCACAAAGGCCGTCATGGTGCCGTGAATCACCGGCTTGGGCGTCAGCCGTTCGGGGCGGAACTGGACATCGGCCGGCACCGCGGCGCACTCGTTCCGGTAGAAGTCCTCCCGGGCCCCCTCGCCGGCCTTGCCCTCCAGCCCGGCCAGCAAGGTGCCGGCCTGCGCCCCTTCGTGGCGGACCTCGGTCACCAGGTAGCGCCCGTTAAAGTCCGTCCGGTAATGGCCCTGGACCTCCATGAAAAACCCGGCGCGCAGCCCCGTCGCCGTCCCGTCTCCCTGGAACGTCTTTTTCCGGCAGGCCAGTTCCTGAGCCCGAATCATCGCCAGAGCCTTGCCTTCCTGCTGGGTCTCGAACGCTTCTCCGTAGAGCCGCATCTCGCCCTTGCCCGAGGATACGACGTCCGCTTCAGCCGAGAGGGCCAGCGACGCGGTGCGATAGTTGTAGTCCTGCAGGACCACTTTTCGGGGGACCGGCTTCTGCCGGCAGACCCAGGCCTGGATGGATTCCTCGCTGATGCCCGTTTCCAGCTGCGCGGCCGGCCGGTAGGACACTTTCCGCACCGACGCAGGTTGCATCGCTTTCGCGTCGATGACGATCAGTTTCTCGCGTTCCGTTCCTTGCTCGAAATAGAAATAGATCCCGTCCCGTTCCATCAGGCGGGCGATGAACGCCAGATCCGTCTCCTGATACTGGCAGACATAGGGCCAGGGCTTGTACGTGCTGGCCAGCTTCAATTCGTAGTCCTGGCTCGTGAGTCCGTTCTCTTTCAGCTTGAGATCGAGAATTTGGGGGATCGTCCGGTCCAAATAGACCTCGGAAATCCGGTCCAGGGAGAGGTCCCACACACGCGGCGCCAACAACACCCGATAGAACGTGTACGAACCGATCTGGTGCGCCTGTTCCAATTGCTTCACCAGACCGTGATACAGCACCGACTGAGCGGCGCCGGTCCTGGGGTGAATCGTCAGCGTGGCCGGCTGATCGAGCACCGTCTCGAGGGGCAGGTCCGGGTTCTCGGAAACCAGGGTCAACTCGAACTCATAGGGGCGCGAGATCGCCTCCGTGCCCGACAGCTCCGCCACCGAGAAGGTGCCGGGCGGCAAGGATTTCGAGGTGAACCCAAAGCGCTTCTGTGTCCCAAGCTTGTCGTCCAGCGATGCCATGACACCCTCCACAGAATTGTCCCGCCCGAGATCGGACCGTGGCCTAGGGGGTAGGATGCGGAATTCGGAGACTCTAGTCAATGCCGGAGGGACGGAACGACTCGGCATCGGCGTGGAAGCGCGCCGCGACTCAGCCCAGCATCGTCACGCCGTAGGTGGTCATCTCGATCTCGCCGCTCTTGATATCGGTGGCCGTCTCGTCCACCCGCATGTCCGAAGACCACACCACCGTGCCCGTCTCCTCCACGTCGACGCCGGTGTTCCCCACCCTCGTCCCCCGGTCGGTCAGCTCGATCTCTTCGACGACGACCATGGATTGGCTCGACCGGATGGAGGAGACCGCCGACACGATTGTTTCCCCGACCGACTGGATCTTCGACCCCAGGGTTTCCAGCTTGGAGCCGATGGCCTTCCGGGTGCTGGCGGTGGCCTCCCATTTGGAGGTGGCGAATTCCATGACGTTCGCGAAGCGGAAAATTTGCTCCTCGCCGACGATGGTCTTTCCGTAGGTCCCGACGCACATGTCGCCCCAGGCCCCGATGTACATGTGACCGGAGGAGCTAATGCAGGGCACCTGGACCGCCCCGGGGACGGTCACGTAGATGTCTCCCGCGGCGCCCACGTAGGTCCCCCCGGCCTTGCCGATCACCGTCTTGCTGGACTGGCCGTAGATGGACTGGCTTTCGGCTCCGTAGATCGTGCGTTTCACCGTGGGATTCCCCCAGAACGACAGGATCGGGAAATAGCACATCGCCTCCTTGTAGATATCCGCCGGGACGCCGTAGGTCGTGGTTTGGCGGCCGATGGTTTCTGCCTGGGTGTCGCTCACGTTGAGCGTGTCGTTCTCCAGAGTCGTGCTGGCGTCCGTGGCGCTGACCGTCCAGTTGGCGTCCGTGCTGAACGTGAAGCCGTCGGTCGTCGAGCCGGCCGCCTGGGCGCCCACCGTAGATTGCATGCCGGTGCCCATCCGCAACGTGGTATTGGCCTTGGGCGTATTCAGGTGAATGTGCTCGTTGCCGATCAGATCCTCCATCACCATCCGGTTGCTGCCGCCGGTGTGCAACACGGTCTGGGTTTGATTGAAGCGGGTCACGATGTTGGGGGCTTCCGAGTTATGCACGGCTCCGACGATCACCGGTTGGTTGAGGTCTCCGTTCACGAAGCTCAGCAACACCTCCGTGCCCTTGTGGAGGGGATAGTGCATGCCGTGGTCCTTGCCGGAGTATTGAGACGTCTTCCTGATCCAGGTCGAGGCCTTCCCTGCCTGTTTGTCGGTCTTGTCGAAGGGCACCTGGACTTTGTAGCGCCCCTGGTCGTCGATCTCCGCATACTGGCCGCTGCCTTCCGCGTCCACGAACGCGCTGATCGTGCCTTCGATCCGCGGAGAGGGCGTTCGCCGCTCGGGTCTGAATTGCGTCGCGGCCGGAATGGCCGTGAACTCCTGGCGATAGAAGGACTCCCGCTCGCCCGGCTGCCCCTCCGGCCTCAACCCGCTGAAGAGGGCGGCGGCCTGCGACCCCTCGTGCCGGACGCGAGTCGTCAGATAGGCGCCGTTGAAGTCCGCCCGGTAATGCCGGTCGAGCTTGAAAAAATAGCCCGCGCGCAACCCCGTTGCGTCGCCCTCTCCATAAAATTGTTTCCGGCGACACAAGAACTCCTGGGCGCGGATGTCGGCCAGCCGCTTGCCCTCTTCCGGATTTTCATAATGCTCCCCGAAGATCCGTTCCTCGCCGATGCCATTGGGATCCACCGCCGCCTCCGCGGTCAACTCCATCGCCGCTTTCTCGTAGTTGTAGTCCTGCAGCACGATCTGCTTCGGCATCGGCTCCTGTTTGCAGACAAACGCCTGGATGCCGCCCTCGCGCTTCGCCAGCGCCGGGTCACCGGACGCCAGATAGGGCACGACCTGCTTGGTGTGATCGTGGAACGTGAGGGAATCCACCAGCCGGAGTTTCTCGGCGCCGCGGCGCTGTTCGAAAAAGTAATAGATCCCGACCCGCTCCATCAGCCTGGAAATGAACGCGAAGTTGGTCTCCTGGTACTGGCAATAGTAGGACCAGACCTTGTAGTACGCGTTGAGTTGCAACGCATGGTTGTCGCCCCCCAGCCCGGCGTCCGTCAGCACGCGCTCGATCATCTGCGGGATCGTCATGCCCAGGTACACTTCCGACTCGCGGGCTCGCGAGAGCCGCCAGAGTCGGGGGACCAACACCACCCGGTAGAGGGTGTACGGGCCGACCTGATGCAATTGCTCGCAGGCCCGGATGATGCCGTGATACGGCACCGGGGCGCCGCCGCCCGGTTGCCCGTAAATCGTGAACGTCGCCGGTCGATTGAGCAACGTCTCCACGGGGACGTCCACCCGTTCGGCGATGAGCGTGAGCGTGAACTCGTAGGGCTGCGAGAGGGCCTCGATCCCTTCCATCTCCACCACGCCGAAGGTGTCGGCCGGGACGGCGGTCGAGGTGAAGGCGAAGCGACGCTGATCCCCCAGTTGTTCGTTGAATGCGGGCATGTCCCATCCTCCTCAAAAAGGCGCGCCCGCTCCCCAAACGGCGAGCGGGCGACACCCAGGCGCTCCTTCGACCGGTCCGATCAAGCCTTGAACGTGAGCGCGAAGCTCCCGTCGGCGGCGACATCCAGGTTCACGCTCGACGGCATGGTCCCGTCGGCCATGTGTTTGAGAATCTCCTGCGAGAGCTGGGGCATGATCGTCCCCCGCAGGATGAAGTCGATGTTCCGGGCGCCGGTCTCGGACTCCGTGCAACGCGCCGTGATCTGATCCACGACCTTGTCCGTGTAGGTCATCGTCATCTTGTTGTTCTCGGCCAGGCGCGACACGAGCTTGTTGAGTTTCAACCGCACGATCCCCTTCATCGCCTCCGGCTCCAGCAGGTAATAGGGAATGACCGTCATGCGGGCCAGCAGCGCCGGCTTGAAATGGTTGCTGAGCAGGGGCCGGACCGCGCCCATCACCGTCTCCAACGGCGGCCGCGTCCCGCCCTGGGTGAGTTCCGCGATCACGTCGGTCGCCAGGTTGCTCGTCAGGAACAGCACCGTGTTCCGGAAGTTGATGATCCGCCCCTCGCCGTCGGCGCAGGCGCCCTTGTCGAAAATTTGATAGAACAGGTTCAGCACGTCCAGGTGCCCCTTCTCGACCTCGTCCAGCAGGACGACGGAGTAGGGCCGCTGGCGCACGCCTTCGGTCAGCACGCCCCCCTCCCCGTAGCCGACGTAGCCGGGCGGCGAGCCGATCAGGCGGCTGACCGTGTGCTTCTCCTGGAACTCGCTCATGTTGATCGTGATGACCGACTGTTCGCCGCCGAACATCATGTCGGCCACGGTCAGGGCCGTCTCGGTCTTCCCCGTGCCGCTGGGGCCGACCAGCAGGAAGACCCCCTCCGGCAGGTTGGGGTCCTTGACCCCCGACTTGGCGGCCTTGAGAATCTCCGCGATCTGATCCATGGCATGGTCCTGCCCCTGAATGCGCTTCTTGAGGAGCCGGTCCATGTGCAGGGTATTTTGAGCCTGGTCGCGGAGCACCTTGCCCAGCGGGATGCCGGTCCAGTCGGAGACGACCTTCGCCACCACGTCCGGGTCCACCTCCACCCGGATCAGCGGGGTGTCCCCCTGGAGTTTCTTGAACTCCGCCATGGCCCGCTCCGCCTCGCCCTGGAGCTTGGTCACCGTCGCCGCCGACTCGCCCTTGGCTCGGGCCTCGGCCAGCTTCTGTCGGAGCTGGACGACTTTCTCGCCCGCCGTTTTTTCCTTCTGCCACCTGGCCCGGAGGGCCTCGACCTCCTTGGTCAGCGCCGCAACCTCCGTCGTGATCTCCTTGAGCCGGGCCTCGTCCACGACTTGCCCGTTGTCCCGGTCCCGTTCCAGCGCCCGCTGCTCCCGTTGAAGGGCCTGGATGCGGCGCTCCTTGTCCTCCACCACGTCGGGGGTGGAGGAGAGGTTGACCTTCACCCGCGCGGCGCTCGTGTCCAGGAGATCCACGGCCTTGTCCGGCAGTTGGCGGCCGCTGATGTAACGGCTGGAGAGCTCCGCCGCCGCGACGATGGCGTCGTCCCGCATCACCACCTTGTGCGCCGCCTCGTAGTTGTCGCGCAGCCCGCGCAGGATGACGACCGCCGTGTCCACGGACGGCTCGTCCAGCTTCACCAATTGGAAGCGGCGGGCCAGGGCCGGGTCCTTTTCGAAGTACTTCTTGTATTCGCTCCAGGTCGTGGCCGCGATCGTGCGCAGTTCCCCGCGCGCCAGCGCCGGCTTGAGCAGATTGGCGGCGTCGCCGCCGCCGGCCGAGCCGCCCGCGCCGATCAAGGTATGGGCCTCGTCGATGAACAGGATGATGGGTTTGGGCGAGGCCTTGATCTCGTTGATCACGCCTTTCAAGCGGTTCTCGAATTCGCCCTTCACGCCGGCGCCCGCTTCCAGCAATCCCATGTCCAACCCCAGCAGCGTGATGTCCCGAATGATCTCCGGCACGTCGCCCTGCACGATCCGAAGCGCCAGCCCTTCGACGAGCGCCGTCTTGCCGACCCCGGGATCGCCGACCGCGATCGGGTTGTTCTTCCGCCGCCGCGCCAGAATGTCCACCATCTGCCGGATCTCCTGGTCGCGGCCGAAGACCGGATCGATCTCGCCCGACTTGGCCTTGGCGGTGAAGTCGGTGCAGAAGCGGCTCAGGGCCGTGCCCCCGCCCCCGGCTGCGCCGGCATGCGCCTCGCCTGCGGCCGCAGGGCCGCCCGCCGTCGAGGTCTCGACCGACCCCCTGGTCCAGTCTCCGAATTTCGCGAGCAGCACGTCCCGATTGACGGACTTGAGCATGTCCACGTAGCTGCCGGAGGCGAAGAAGGCGGCCCGGCTCAAAAACGCCAGGAGCAGGGCCCCCGACCGGATGCGCGACTCCAGCAGGTTGATCGAGGACACCAGCCAGGCGTCCTGGATCAGCTCCAGCAAGAGGGGCGAGAAGACCGGCTTCCCGCTGTTGCCCGTCCGAAAATCTTCGATGGCTTGGTCGATCGCCCGCTTGGCCAAGGCCGCATCGAGGTCGCTTTGACGGAGGATCAGCGAGAAATCGGCCTGCAGGTCCTCCAGCAGCTTGCTGAAGAGATGTTCCACGGTCACTTCGTAATTGCCGCGGGACAGGCAGAGCCCCGCCGCCCCTTCCAGGGCCTGGGTGCAATAGGGGTTCAAGCGGGAGATCAGCGGTTTCAGGTCGACGAGAATCATAGTGCCCTCGATTGCGACGATTGAAGATTAATGATAGAGCGCGAACGGCACCCGTCCCTCTTGCTCGTACGTGCCGGAAAAGATCCAGGTATCCAATCCCAACCGGCCCCATTGTACGACACCCAGGCAGGCCGGTTGAAGACTGCCGGCCTTGAGCACCAATTGTAACGTGCTGCCCAGACACCCGACCAGATACAGCCGGACCAGATACTTCAACCATCCATATTGGGGCTGTCCGGGCAGCAGTTGATGGTACTGCTCCGCGGACACGGGCCCGACGCGGATCAAGAAATGATTCATCCGGTCGTCCAACGACTGCCCCAGCCAGGCCCCTTGCCCCAGTCGGCCCTGCCCCGACAGGTCCCGGGCCTCGCCCAGAATCAGCCGTTGGTCGGCGGGGATATCCATCTTTTTGGGCACACAGGACTCGACGGCGACCGGAACGTGCGCCAGCGCATCGCTCAACAGCGTTTCCAGTCCCATGGCCGATCGCGGGGACTGAGTAAAGAGGCCGGCATACCGCAGGAGCTGATAGGCATGGGGTTGCCGATCGCGGATCGCCGGTTCGCCGAACCCGATCAACGCATAGAGTTGATCGAGATGCGCGGCGTTACCTTCCTCGTAGATGGTCAGGAACTGCCGATTTTTCGCCCAGGCCTCGAAGAAGATCGGATAGATGGCGTAGTGGAAGATATCCAGAAACGCCCGAACCGCGCGCTTGTCGGCCCGCTGCTCTTCGATCAGGTCTTCGGTGTAGAAAGTCGGGAGCGGCGAGGACACGCCGTAGAGTCCGTAGAAGTTGGCCGTGACCCGATAGCCGTTGTGATCGGGCAAGGCCTCGATGGCGTCAAGATCGGTTTCGGGAAACGCCAGGCTCAGGTTCGGCCGGATGTGAATCCGGTCCCAGACATCGGCCGGCGGGCCGCCCTCGCCCCGCTCCTGACGCAGGATGCCCTGCAGCAACCGGATCGCCTGAAAAAACGTGAACGAGGGGGCGTCCCGGAGAAGTCTGGCGGTCAGATCAACCGTTGCTGCCCGATCCGTTCCGGCCATTGATACCGTTCTCCCGTGAAGGCATCTTCGATCTCAAACCGGGTGTACGAGTTGAGCCCCGCATAACATCCCAGGAAATGGTCGAGGATGCAACCGAACAGGAACAGGTCGCCCTCGCCGGCGAAATGATCCGGCTGGCATTTCACCCGGATGTTCCAGCCCCGCATCAGGTAGCCGGAGACCAGGCGGCTGGCCGCTTCGGCCTTGACTTCCAGAATGCTGTCGATCCGTTTCCGGTTCGCCACATCGAGCCCCCGTTCGTGCGCCTCCGAAAACAAATAGAGCGACAGGAGGGTTTTCAGGTTCTGCGCCGTAGCCATCGAGAAATAGTTCAAGGTCAGATGCGAGAGCAGCCGCCAGAGCAACGCATCGTTGGCCGGCGCCATCTGAAACGCCGTCGGCGGGCGGATGTTTTTGAATGTCAGCCGTTCCGGCGAGGTGCCGCTGGGCTTGGAAACGTCCCCCATCAAGAGATTCTCGGGCAATGTGCCGTTCGTGCAGGTCAACTTGATGGAGAGGGTCTCCTCGCCGGGCACTTCGTCCGGCGCATAGATGACCGACAAGTAGACATCGGTGCCTCGCGTCACCGCCGAAGGCTTGAGCACGGTGTGGTACGTGCCGCTCTCCTCTTCCGTCGGCTGCCGGAAGAACCCGAACGGGTAGTAGGGTTTTTCCTGCGTCACGCCTTGCCGGAATCCGACGACCTGATCGATCGTATGGATTTGGTAATGGGCCTTCGTCGCGCCGGCGGGCGTGACTTCGTACTCGCTGCGCTGATGCTCCAACGCGATGGGGCTGGCGTCGTAGGGGAACAGATTGATCGCGGGGGTGGCGTGCAAGACGATGCTGTCGCGCCGGACCTCCGGCATCCAGTCGGGGATGTCGCGCAGACGGAACTCCACGTCGAACTTGGTCCCCGTTCCACGGTTGTCCCAGCGATCCAGCCCGTCCAAATCCAGAAAGAAAAACTTTTCGGGCAAGACGAAGTATTCCTGCAAGAGCCGGTAGCCCGGATAGATGTGCGACGGATAGGGCAGGAGCGCCTGCGCCCTGGAAAAGCCCACCGGCGTCAACGCGTCGGGGGGCAGCGTGAGCGTACCGGCGTTGGGGGCGCCGACGACGATGCTCTGGAGATAGCGGCTCAGGAGCAGAAAGAGTTTGGACGCGTCAGGGAACGCCCCGGCCAGGAACAGGCGCAGGGTGGACGCTTTCCATTGCGGCAGCGCCATGCCGTTCAGTTCGAAGGCCAGCTTGATCGCCGCCGGCGCCCCCGGCTTTTTCACCACTTGCACGTCCTGCAACGCGATCGGGTAGACCTCCACCTCGTAACAGGTGCGAAAGACGCAGGAGGTGCCTTCCACCGGGGCCGAATTGACCTCCACGCCGGCGGGCACGTGGGCCGGCTCGTTGAGCTTGCCCGCGGGGGCAAATACGATGACGCTGGTGCACGGGATCGGGCGAAGGTACTGCGGAAAGAGCAGGCGCGCCAGTTCCTGGATAAATTCCGGGAACCCGTCCGCAAGCTTGTGGCGGGCCATGCCGACCAAAAACGCCACGCCTTCCAACAGGCGCTCGACGTCCGGGTCGGACGACGGTCCGCTGAGCATCGGAGCCAGGGCCGGATTTTCTTTGGAGAACTGGACGGACAGGTCCCGGAGGTGCCGGAGTTCTTGTTCGTAGTAACGGTCCAGCATGACGGGGCTACGACGACTGCTGCGGTGCGGCCAAACTCCCCTCTCGTGCTGTCATCCGTGGTTCCTTACGCACCGCCAAGACGAAGAGGGAGGGAGAAACCGGGACGCTTGGCTTAGTGATACACCGAGACTTTGCCGTTCGCCGACACCACCGTGGACAGGTGGATTGGAATATCCCGATCGTCCACGGCGACCGTGCCGGACAGTTCGAACCTCAACGACAAGGGGTCGTCCCCGCCGGAGACCAGCTTGACGTGCGGAGACTTGAGGCGGGGCTCAAACCGCTCGATCACCTGCCTGAGCCCCACCTCGATTTCCTGCGGCGTGCCCGGGACCAGGGAGCCGGCCAGATTCGTATAATCCGGCACCCCGAACGTGTCGTCGATCGGCACGCTGCCCTGTTTCGTGTTCAAAATCCGCTGGAGATGGCGGAGCAGCGACCGGACCAACGTATCCGCGCTGGGACTGGCCGTGTAATCCGTCCCCTCTTCCCATTGCGAGATCCGCTCCAGCAGTCGTTGCTCGCTCATCGTCGCCCAGCTTCGTTCTCTCATCGCTCAGAGGCTCCACGTACGGCAGAGAGTACGCGTCGTCTCCTCGCTCGTTGCGGCCTTGCTGGACGGCCTTTTTGACCATCCTGCAAGACATGCTGACTCAGCAACCTACGGCATTCTCAGGAGGGCACCTTCCAGTTGTCCTCGCCCTCGATGCCGTCCTTCACCCAGGTCCAGGTCACCTTCTCGTACGTGAACGAATACTCGACCATGTGCCCCATCGTCGCATTGGTCTGGTCCAGGCAGTTCGGCACGTAATGATGCGCCGACACCGCGATGGCGTTCTCCAGCTTGATCGTGAAGTACTTCTCCTCGTTCCCCGCCGGGCTGACCCGGTAGTAATCCACCTGCACGCTCTTCATCCGCTCGCCGTTGCAGAGCGCCTGGTAGATCTTCGGGGTGGCCTTGTCCAATTCGGCGACCACGGTATAGGGGTTGTGGACGCGCTTGCCGGTGGGCATCCCGGTCTGGGGGCTCTTGGGGATGTTGACGAGGCTGTCGATGGCCTGGACGAGAATCGTCCCCTCCCGGCCCTTGATGTCGCACGACCCTTCGATCTTGCCCTGCTTCTCGCCTTGCACCTGCATATACGCGGGACTTGGCATGATGGCTCTCCTTTCATCGGTAGATGGGGGCGTACTCGCACTCCCTGTTTCCCTGCTGTGCCCTGTTGCGATTCATTTCGTCCCCGCGGGTCTCGTCACCTCCTTCCACCCGCGGTCCCTGCGCTGTGCCAGCCATGCGCCCATGATGCAGACCCTCACACCTTCACGGAAATGAAGAGGGCCGCGCCGTGACGGTTGACCAACAAGAGGATCTGTTGATCCTTCTTCAGGCCAGCCGCAATCTTCTCGAACTCCTGCACCGACTTGACCGGCTGCTTGTTGATCTCGCGGATCACGTCGCCCGGAGCGATGCCCGCGCGAGCGACGACGCTGTCCGGATCAACCTCGACCACGAGGACCCCCTGGGTCTTGCCGGACAGGCCCAGATCCCTGGCGGTCTTGGGATCGAGGCCCTGGACGGCAAGTCCGGCGAGGGCGTGGTCCGTGGCCTGTTCCGCGCTGGCGACCCGGACGGCCCCCGGCTGCTCGCCGATGGTCACGGCCAGCGTCAGCGACTTCCCGTTCCGCATCACGTGAACCGGGACCTTGGTCCCGACCGACGTACGGGTGACCTGGCGTTGCAGGGCGATGGCGTCCTCGACCGGCGCGCCTTGGAAGCCGACGATCACGTCGCCTGGCTTGAGGCCCGCCTGCTCGGCCGGACTGTCTTCCGCGACATTGCTGACCAGCGCCCCCTTGACGTCTTTGAGGTCGAAGGACTTGGCCAAGTCCTGATTCAAGTCCTGGATGCCGACGCCCAGATAGCCCCGGACGACTTTGCCGGTGGCCACCAGGCTCTCATAGACCGGTTTCACCATGCTGACCGGCACGGCGAACCCGACTCCTTGATAGCCGCCGGTTTGCGAGAGAATGGCCGTGTTGATGCCGACCAATTCACCCGCTTGGTTGACCAGCGCGCCGCCGGAATTGCCCGGATTGATGGCGGCATCCGTCTGGATGAAGTCTTCATACTGCGTGATGCCCATCCGGCCTCGTCCCAAGCCGCTGACGATGCCGAGCGTCACGGTGGAGTTGAGCCCGAAGGGGTTGCCGACGGCGAGGACGTATTCCCCCACCTGCAATTTCGATGAATCGCCCCAGGGCACGAAAGGCAGGTCGCGTCCGTCCACTTTGATGACGGCCAAGTCGGTCTTGGGGTCCGTGCCGACGACTTTCCCGAGAAATTCCCGCTTGTCCGGCAGGGTCACGGCCAGTTCGCCCGCCCCTTCGACCACATGGTTGTTGGTGACGATGTAGCCGTCGGGCGACACGATCACACCGGAGCCGACGCCACCCCGAGGCTCGCCCGGAGGAACAGGACCGTGCGGCCGGCCGGGAAATCCGAAGAATTCTTCCATCGGGTCGCGCCGGTCCCGGTCGTGCCCGCGGCTCACGCGCGTCGCGGTCGCCGTGATATTGACCACCGCCGGGGTAATGGCCTTGGCCGTCTGGGCGAATCCATTGCCCGAGGCCGGTGCGGGCGGGCTGGCCTGAACCGTTGCGGCGGTGAGTGGCGATCCGCCGTTGGAAGCGTGGGACGCGGGCATGTATTCGCCGACCAAGAATCCAACGGCGACCAGCACGGCGATCGCAGGTATCAATCCAGAAAAGCGGCTGGCGAGATAGCGGGACAACGGGCCATTCATGTGAAACCTCCTTGTGGCTGATGCATCTCCGAGGCTCGGGGTGCCGCTGGGTCTGCCTCGTTGATCGGGAGCGTAACAGCCGAGGATGAGAAGGAGGTTAAAGCGGGATTAGAAGTTCTTAACCCGCATTATTCATGAAGGCTTCTACTGCAACTGCTGATACGCGGCGGCGACAAGCCTGGCCGCTGGTATGACGCGGCCAGGCGGGCGGGCTCGCCGTTCGGTCGGTCGACATCCCATTCAAGGATGCCTCCCTTCCTCACGGCTCCACGCGCCCGTCTCGCCGGGCGTCTCAGCGGTTTCGTCACGAACCCTCATGAAGAATGCGGGTTAATAGAGGCGAAGCGCGTCAAGGGGCGAGGGGAAGAACGACCGTAAACCGCGAGCCTTCGCCCGGCCGGCTGTGGACCTCGATGCGGCCCTTGTGGCTCTCGGCGATCCACTTGCAGATGGCCAGCCCCAAGCCTGTGCCTTTCTTGGAATGGGCCCTGGCCGCGTCGGTCCGGTAAAACCGGTCGAAGATACGGGCCTGCTCTTCCGGGGCAATGCCGATGCCGGAATCCGCCACCGTCAGTCTTGCCTCGCGGCGGTCTTGTGTCAGCTGCAACTCGACCGGCCCGCCAGGCTTGGAATAGGCCACGGCGTTGTCCACCAGGTTGAGGAGCAACTCCCGCAGCCGCAGCTCGTCTCCCAGGACGGTGACCGGTTCCAGCGGACCGGCGGTCACCTGGATCTGGCGGTCTTGCCCCAGCACCGAGGCCTGCTGCTGAATGTCCTGAAGCACGAGGTCCAACCTGACCGGGGCCGACTGCACCGGCACCTGCCCGAGGTCGGCTCTCGACAGGAACAGCAGCTCGTCCACGATGCGGCTCAAGCGGCCGATCTCTTCCAAACTGCTTTCCAGCACCTCCCGGTAGTCCTCGGCCGAACGGGGACGGCGCAGGGCCAGCTCCGTTTCTCCCCGCATCACGGTCAAGGGCGTTCGCAACTCATGGGAGGCATCGGCGCTGAAGCGGCGCACCTGCTGGAAGGAGGCGTCCAGCCGCGCGATCATCGTATTGAAGGTCGCAATGAGCCGGCCGATCTCATCCTCTGACGGAGGGATGGTCAACCGTTGACTCAAGTCCCCGCCGGCGATCCGTTCGGCGGCCGCCGTGATGGCATCCACGGGACGCAGGGCGCGCCCGGCCAAAAACCAGCCTCCGGCCAGCGCCACCAGCAAGGCGAAGGGGGCGGCCACCAGAAAGACCTCCAACATCCGGCGCAACGTATGGTCCACTGGATGCAGGGAGGTGCCGACTTGCACGATGTTGACGAGAAGGTCGCCGCGGCGGATCGGCACGGAAAGGACGCGGATCGGCGACTCCCCCTTGAACCGGGCGGATTCGAGCGTGGCCTGGCCTGCGAGCGCGGCATCCAGCGCGGTCCGGCTCAGGGGGATGTCATGACGCCTCACGTTGGGGGATTGGATGGTGACGCGGCCGGCCGGGCTGAAGATTTGAAAAAACTTGTCCAAGACCGCCAGTTCGGGGAACTCGGCGGCCAGGTCTTCGAACGGCAGCGCCGGGCCGACCCCGTGCACTTCCAAGGCCCGAACCGCCACCGCCGCGGCCTGCGCGAGCGACCGATCGATTTGCTCCCGCAGGTCTCGGGCCATCACCGCGTAAAGCAGGGCGGCGAAGAGCACCAGACTCAGGGCCAGGGCCGAGCCGTACCAGAGCGAGAGCCGCAATCGAACCGTCATGGGTCCACCCGGAGCACGTAGCCGCTCCCTCGGACGGTCTGAATCAGCGCGCGGGGCCGGCCCCGGTCGATCTTGTTGCGGAGGTAGTTCATGTACACGTCGATCACGTTGGTAAACGTGTCGAAGTCCTGGTTCCAGACGTGCTCGGAGATCATGGGACGGGTCAACACCCGCCCGGCGTTGCGCATCAGGTATTCCAACAAGGCATATTCCTTCGCGGTCAACTCGATCCGTTGGCCTCCGCGCGTCACGTCGCGCGTCGAGGGATTGAGGACGAGATCGTCCACTTGCAAGAGACCGGCCGCTTCCCCGGCGCCCCGACGCAACAGAGCCCGCACGCGGGCCAGGAGTTCGTCGATCGCAAAAGGTTTGGTGAGGTAATCGTCCGCGCCGGCATCCAACCCTTTCACCTTCTGATCCACCTTGGAGAGCGCGGTCAACAGGAGGATCGGGGCTTTGATGCGGGCCTTCCGGAGCTCTTTGAGCACTTCCAGACCGGCCAGGCCCGGGAGCATGATGTCCAGCACGATCAGATCGTAGGCGCCGCTTTGCCCCAGATCCAGACCGGTCGGCCCGTCGCTGCACACATCCACCGCGTAGCTTTCCTCCTCCAGCGCCTTCCGGATGAACGACGCAACTTTGGTTTCGTCTTCAACGACCAGGATTCTCATGTCGCTCGTATCTCGTCGTTCGTATCTCGTAGGGTCAAAAGCAATATGCCTCTTCGTCTTTTCGAGCCAAACGCTTCACGCTTCACGAGAGACGCTTCACGGTTACGTCGGCGGAAAGCGGGTGATCGTCACGGGACGATGCGAGAGCGCCGGGCCGTGGTCGGTCCGGCGGGCCAGAGAATGTTTCAGCCAGGCCCTGTCGTTGCGGGCGGGAAAGTCGGACCGGTAATGGGCGCCCCGGCTCTCCTCGCGCGCCAACGCGCCTGCGACGATCGTTTCGGCGACATCCAGCAGCGACCGCAATTCCAAGGCATGAATGAGGTCGGTGTTGAAGACTCGGCCTCGATCCTGCAGCGAGACGTGCGCGGCGCGGCCTTGCAAGGCACGGACTTGTTCGAGCGCCTCGGTCATGGACTCCTTGGTTCGGAAAATGCCGAGGTTCCGGCTCATGACCCTCCCCAGATCGTCCCGAATCTCCCAGGCCCGCTCCGGGCCTTTGCGGTCCATGAGGGCGTCGATCCGATGCGCTTCGGCCCGCAAAGTCTGATCCGAAATCGCGCGCGGCGCAAGTCCCAGCAGCGATTCGGCGGCGCGCAAGCCGGCCCGGCGGCCGAACACGATCGTCTCCAGCAGCGAGTTGCCGCCCAAGCGGTTGGCTCCGTGCACGCTCACGCAGGCACATTCGCCGGCCGCATAGAGGCCGGGCAGGTCGGTCTCTCCCCACGAGGTGGTTGGGACCCCGCCCATCTGATAATGGGCCCCGGGCTGGACGGGAATCGGACTTTCCACCGGGTCCACCCCGGCGAACTCGATCGCCAGTTGCCTGATTTGCGGGAGCCGCTCTTGAATTTTGGCGCGGCCCAAGTGACGCAGGTCCAGGAGGACGCAGCCGTCCATCCCGCGGCCTTCCAGAATTTCCCGCCCGATGGCCAGCGACACGGTCGACCGGGGCGCCAACTCCATCTGCTCCGGCGCATAGGCGTTCATGAACCGCTCGCCCAGCGTGTTCAGCAAATAGCCGCCCTCGCCCCGCGCTCCTTCGGTGATCAGGATGCCCGTGCCTTTCAGCGTGGTGGGATGGAACTGGACGAACTCCATGTCTTCGAGCGGCACCCCGGCCCGGTATGCCAGCGCCATGCCGTCGCCGGTGTTGATCACGGCGTTGGTGGAGGTCAGGAACACGCGACCGCTCCCGCCGGTGGCCAGGATCACGGCCTTCCCTCCGATAGCCCGGAGCCCGCCGTGCACGAGGTCCCAGGCCACGACTCCGCGGCAGCGGCCTTCCTCGACGAGCAACGACGTGACGTACCACTCCTCGTAGACGAATACCTGCCGCTTGAGCAACTGCTCATACATGGCGTGGAGGATGGCGTGCCCGGTCCGGTCTGCGGCGTAGCAGGTGCGCACCGCCCCGGCTCCGCCGAAGGGGCGCTGCGCGATCCGGCCCTGTTCGTCGCGGCTGAAGATGACGCCCAGCCGCTCCAGGTCCAGCACGTCGCCGGGCGCGTCGCGGCACATGGCCTCGATGGCGTCCTGGTCGCCCAAATACTGGCCTCCCTTGGCGGTGTCGAAGGCATGGGCTTCCCAGGAGTCGTGCTCGCCGAGCGCCGCGTTGATGCCCCCTTGCGCGGCGACCGAGTGGCTGCGCACGGGATGGACTTTGGACAGGATCGCCACGTCGAGGTGCGGATGCGCTTCGAGCGCGGCCAGGGCCGCCCTCATGCCCGCCAACCCGGCGCCGACGATGACCAGGTCGTGGACCTTCATGCAACCGAAGCGGCCGGCGTCGGCGGGTTGCCGGCCCGGCCCATGGCGTGGCGGCTCGGTGACGGAACAGATCGGCAGGATTGCATCGTTCTATGATGGCCCAATTCAGCCGGTTTACGCAAGACAGCCGGCCTCGGCTTTCCCTTCACGGACTTCCGGTGATTGTGGTATACCAGAGCCCGAACGCAGACCGAGAAGTCCTCTCGCCAACCATCTAGACCCGGGAGTCACGAGTCCACGATGAATCGCACCGACCTGCTCAAGCCGACCGACCAGTTTCTCCACCGCCATCTGGGTCCGACCGAGGCGGAGATCCAGAACATGCTGGCGACCCTTGGCCTCGCGTCGCTGGATGCGCTGACCGATGCGACCGTGCCGGAGGACATCCGGCTGCGTAAGCCGCTGGCGCTCGGCGCACCCATGAGCGAACATGAAGCGCTGGCCGCCTTGCGCGTCTTGCACGATCGGAACCAAGTCTTCCGCTCCTTCATCGGCATGGGCTACCACGACTGCGTCACGCCCCCGGTCATTCAGCGCAACATTCTGGAAAACCCCGGCTGGTATACGGCCTATACCCCCTACCAGGCCGAAATCGCCCAGGGACGGTTGGAAGCCTTGATGAATTTTCAGACCATGGTCTCCGACCTGACCGGCCTGCCCGTGGCCGGCGCCTCCTTGCTCGACGAAGCCACCGCGGCGGCGGAGGCCATGACCATGTGTCTGCGGATCGCCCAGCACGAAGGCCAAGAAGGCCGGCATCGGTTCTTCGTGGCCGAGCACTGCCATCCTCAGACGATCGCCGTGATGCAAGGGCGGGCGGCTCCGCTGGGCATTGCCCTCGAAGTCGGACGGCCGGACGCGACGACCGTTGCCAAACCGGACCTCTTCGGGATGCTGCTCCAATATCCGGCGACCGATGGGGCCGTCGCCGACCATCGCGAGCTGATCGCGCAGGCGCATCGCGCGGGTGTGTTGGTGGTCATGGCCACGGACCTGCTGGCGCTGACATTGCTGTGCCCTCCGGGCGAATTGGGCGCCGACATTGCCGTCGGGTCCAGCCAGCGCTTCGGCGTGCCGATGGGCTTCGGCGGCCCTCATGCGGCGTTTCTGGCCTGCAAGCACGAGCATGTCCGCCAGATGCCGGGACGGCTCATCGGCGTTTCAAAAGACGCGGCGGGAAAACCGGCCTACCGCATGGCGCTGGCGACCCGCGAACAGCACATCAGGCGCGAAAAGGCCACCAGCAACATCTGCACCGCACAAGTCTTGCTCGCGGTCATGGCCAGCATGTACGCCGTCTATCACGGGCCGGACGGGCTGCGCCGGACCGCGGAGCGGGTGCATGGCTTGGCGGCGATGCTGGCGGACGGGCTGCGCCGCCTGGGTCACGGGATCGCGCACCAGGCGTTCTTCGACACGCTCAAGGTGACGCCGGCCGGCGCCTCTGCCGAGCAGATTGCGGCGCGTGCGACGGAGCGCCGAATGAACCTGCGCCGCTTCGAAGACGGGTCCCTCGGCATCGCGTTGGATGAAGTGACGACGGCGGACGAATTGGCGGCCCTGCTGGATTGTTTTGCCGGGGGCAACGCGCCCGCCGTGCCCCTGGGCGAGCTGGCCGCGAAGAGCGAACGGTGCATCCCGCCGGCTTTGGCGCGGACCAGCCCGTTCCTCGCGCACGAGGTGTTCCGTCGGTATCACTCCGAGCACGAGATGCTCCGCTACATGCATCGCTTGCAGGCCAGGGACCTCTCGATGATTCATTCGATGATCACGCTCGGGTCCTGCACGATGAAACTCAATGCGACCGTGGAGATGATTCCGGTGACGTGGAAGGGATTCGGTCGCCTGCATCCCTTCGCACCGGCGGAGCAGACCAAGGGCTATCACGAGCTGTTTGCGCAGCTGGAGCGTTGGCTGGCGGAGATCACGGGGTTTGCGGCCGTGTCGCTCCAGCCCAACGCCGGGTCCCAGGGCGAGTATACGGGGCTCATGGTCATCCGGGCCTATCACCGGGACCGCGGACAGAGCGGGCGGGAGGTGTGCCTGATTCCGGTCTCCGCGCACGGGACCAACCCGGCCAGCGCCGTCATGGCCGGTATGAAAGTCGTGGCGGTGGCCTGCGATGAACGGGGCAATGTGGACCTGGCCGATCTGGAAGCCAAGGCGGAGCAGCATCGCGATCGGCTGGCGGCCCTGATGATTACCTATCCCTCCACGCACGGGGTCTTCGAAGAAGGCATCCGCAAGGTCTGCGCGATCGTCCATGCGCGCGGCGGGCAGGTGTATATGGACGGGGCCAACATGAACGCGCAGGTGGGCCTGTGCCGGCCCGGGGACATCGGCGCCGATGTCTGCCATCTGAACCTGCACAAGACGTTCTGCATCCCGCATGGAGGCGGCGGGCCGGGCATGGGACCCATCGGGGTCGCGGCGCATCTGGCGCCGTTCCTGCCGGGCCATCCGCTCCGCAAGGTGGGCGGAGACCGGGCCATCAAGCCGATCGCGGCGGCGCCGTACAGCAGCGCGAGTATCCTGCCCATCTCCTGGGTCTACATCGCGCTCATGGGCGGGGAAGGACTGACCCAGGCCACCAAGGTGGCGATCCTGAACGCCAACTATATGGCGAAACGGCTGGAGAAACATTTCCCGGTCCTCTATGCCGGCGCGCGTGGATTTTGCGCCCACGAGTTCATCCTGGACATGCGGCACTTCAAAGACACGGCCGGCGTCGAGGTGAACGACATCGCCAAGCGCCTGATGGACTATGGATTCCATGCGCCGACCATGTCCTTCCCGGTCGCGGGCACCCTGATGATCGAGCCGACGGAAAGCGAATCCCGAGCCGAACTGGATCGCTTTTGCGAGGCGCTGATCGCGATACGCGGGGAAATCCAGGCGATTGCGGATGGGCGCCTCCCGCGCGACAACAATCCGCTGAAGCATGCGCCGCATACGGCCCACGCCGTGACGGCAGCGGACTGGCCCCATCCGTACAGCCGCGAGCAGGCGGCGTTTCCGGCCCCCTGGGTGCGGGAACAGAAGTTCTGGCCGGCCGTGGCGCGAATCGACAATGCGTACGGGGACCGGAACCTGGTCTGCACCTGTCCGCCGATGGAACAGTATTCGTCCTGAGGAGAGTGCGATGCGGTGGGTTCTGTGTGCGAGCGTCTGCGCGTTGCTGGGCGGGCCAGCCGGCTGCCATTACTATGAAGAGTTCCGCATGATGAAGGGCACGGCGGACATCCGGTCCGAGACGGCGGACCTGATCCGGGCCTACCGTGAGTGTATGGAATGGTACGAAAAGGAGCCTGCAAAGGCCCGGGAGTATTGTTCCGGCTATTCCCAAACCTTGCGCGAGATTCAGCCGGCCGCCGTGGGGGTCGGCGGCCGCGAGAGCCGGGAGAAACCATAGAGAAGGAGGAAATCATGGTGACCAATCGGTTGTTCGCCATCGCCGTGTCGGCTGTGCTGATGATGGGTGCAATGGGAGCCTCGGCCATGGCCGCGGATCAGCCGATCGAGGATGGCTCGAAGATCACGATCACGGCTCCCAAGGACGGAGCCATGGTCGGCGATACCTTCGACCTGAAATACGAACTGACCAAAGGTTCGCAGGCGGCCCATGCCCACGTGTACTTGGACGGCCAATACCAGAAGGGATTCGGCGGCACCTTTAAAGGCGTGGCTCCAGGCAAACACCAGATCACTGTGACCGGGGCCACCAAGGACCATAAGCCGGTGGCTGCGACCCAGACGATTACCGTCGAGGTCAAATAGCGGTTCCGTGTCGACAGGACGGGGCCTCGTCTTGCCGAGGTCCCGTCTCCCTGCCTGTTCAGCAGCAACCACAGAAGCCGCAACGCCCGAACCGATGTGGTTCGCGTCACTTCCCGACCCTTGGTTTGTTCCGGCAAGGGTTGTATGGTGTATAGTGAAAAAAGGGCGTGAACAGAAAGGCAGGTGAGGGCCATGGAACATCGTCCTGATCTCAACCGCCGGGCGTTCCTGATCCGGACAGGGTTGACGCTGGGCGCCGGCCTCTTGTCCGGGGCTGTGCCTGCGTTGGCCCAGGCCGTTTCGACCAAGCCGCCGGCCAAATTCGCCGGGTGGCCGGCGGTGCGCAAACAATTCCTCCTCTCGCGCGAGTTCATCCACATGACGGGGTTTTTGCTGGCCTCGCACCCGGCTCCGGTGCGCGCCGCGATCGAGCGGCACCGCCGCGGCCTCGACGAGAACCCGGCCCATTATTGGGCCGACAATGAGGAACGGTTCGAAGCGGAGGTGTTGCGGGCCGCGGCCGACTATATGGGCGTCAATCCCGTGGACATCGCTCTGACCGACAGCACGACCATGGGCTTGGGGTTGCTGTATGGAGGGCTGATTCTTCGCGAGGGGCAGGAAATTCTCACCACGACTCACGACCATTACTCGACGCAAGTCTCCTGGCAGCACCGGGCCGAGCGGACCGGCGCATCGGTGCGGACGATTCCCTTGTATCAAGAGTTGAAGACCGTCTCGAAGCAGGAAATCGTCGAGACCCTCATCCGGAACGTCAGGCCCCAGACCCGCTATGTGGCCGTCACCTGGGTCCATTCGAGCACGGGGCTCAAGTTGCCGATCCGCGAGATGGCCGAGGCGCTGGCTCAGGTCAATGCCGCCCGCGACGAAACAGACCGGGCGATCTTGTGCGTGGACGGGGTGCACGGCTTCGGCGCCGAGAATGTCACGATGGCGGATCTCGGCTGCGACTTCTTCATCGCCGGCTGCCACAAGTGGATACTCGGCCCTCGCGGAACCGGCGTGGTCTGGGGCAAGCCCGGCGTCTGGCCCCTGGCCCAGGCGACGATTCCCACGTTCAACCTGGAAGCCTACCGCATCTGGATGCAAGAGATTCCGCCGCACGAGGTCCCACGGTCGGCCCTGATGACGCCGGGCGGATTCCATTCCTTCGAACACCGGTGGGCCTTGAACGAGGCGTTTCGATTCCACCTGGCGATCGGCAAGGCGCGCATCGCCGAGCGCATCCATGCGCTGAACCGGCAATTGAAGGAGGGGCTGGTCCGCATGAAGCACGTGAGGGTCCATACGCCGATGGCGGAGGACCTCTCGGCCGGCATCGTCTGTTTCGAGATCGACGGGTTGACGCCGGCACAGACGGTGAAGCGTCTGCGCGAACGACGAGTGGTCGCCAGCGAAACTCCTTACGCGACCAAGTATGTCCGCCTGGCCCCAAGCTTGTTGACGTCGCCGGAGGACGTCGAGAAGACCCTGCAGACGGTCGGGACCCTCGCGACCTGAGCCCATGTCTGATCCGCACGCCAGGGAGGAGGCGCCGCTCGATGTGGCGGCCTATGCCGACCGGCTCGGCTATCACGGGACGCTGGACCCCTCGGTGGAGACCTTGCGGGGCCTCCATGAAGCCCATGTCCTGACCGTTCCCTTTGAGAACCTCGACGTGCATCTGGGGCGGCCGATCTCCCTCGATCCGTCCGTACTCTTCCGGAAAATCGTCCACGAACGGCGCGGCGGCTATTGTTACGAACTCAACGGGCTGTTCGCGGTGATGCTCGAACGGCTCGGCTTCGCCGTGCGCCGTCTGATGGCCCGGGTTCTGTCCGGCGCGGCGCCGGTTCGGCCGAGAAGCCATGAAGTCTTGCTGGTGGAGGCCGGCGGCGAGCGATGGATCGCCGACGTGGGGTTCGGCGGGAACGGGTTGATCGCGCCGCTGCCGTTGCGCGACGGGCACGACGAACGGCAGTACGCGGACCGTTTTCGGGTGGTGGGACATCGAGACGCCGAGGCGCCGGCGTTTACCCTGCAGCACGATCTCGCCGGGTCGTGGCATGACCTCTACGAGTTTACGCTTGAACAGTATCGGCCGGAAGACTATATAGTGGCCAACTATTACAACTCGCATTCGCCGGATTCCCTGTTCGTGCGGCACGTCATCTGTACGAAACCGACTCGCCAAGGACGTGTGATGTTGCTGGATCAGAAGCTCAAAATTCGGACGAAGGACGGGACCCGACAGGTGACGGTGGCCCATCCCGACGATGTCCGGGCCCTGCTCAAGGACCATTTCGGGATCGACCAGGGCGAGATCGCCGCAGGCCTGGCGAAGAGATGGGACAGCCGTGGCTCCTGACGCTGCGGCCCCGTTGAAACCGTGCGGCCTCACGCGCGGATCGTGGGAACGCCTCGCCCATGCTTTCGAGGGCGAAGTCTGCGACATCGTCGCGGCGGACAGCCGCAACGTCATCGAACGGGTGATCGAGGGACTGCGCCGCGACTTCTCGCGATCCGTCTTGCTGGATCTGGGCTGCGGCATCGGGACCTTTATCCAAACCCATGGCCGTCGCTTTCAGTCCGTCTACGGGGCGGATTTTTCCCTGAACATGCTGCGCTACGCGCGGCGTCGTTGCCGGGGCGTCTCCAATGTGCGATGGCTGCAGGCCGATCTGAGCCGGATCGACCATGGGACGATGCCGACCGGGGACCTGACGGTCTGCCTGAACGTGGTCACTTCTCCGAGCAAGCGGATCAGAAACAAGATGCTCAGGTCTTTGTGGAAGTTGACGAATCCGGAAGGCACCACTTTGCTGGTGGTGCCTTCGCTGGAGTCCACGCTGTTCGTCCATCGCACGATCAAGACGGGCCAACTGACGGGAGCCACGAAGCGCAAGCTGCTCTCCCGCGGCATCTTGATGTGCGACGGCGTGGCGCAAAAGTATTTTTCGAAACCGGAGATTCTCGAGGCGATACAGCAGGCGGGGTTTCGCAACTGCACGGCCCGCCGCGTCTGGATTCCCTGGTCCGAAGAAGGGTTTGAGGACGGCCACCCGCGGCTCAAGGGGAAAGCGCTTCCCTGGGATTGGCTCGTCGTGGGGCACAGGGACGGGTCTGGGGATAGGGCCTCCGGCTGACACGGGGCCGCGCGTTCTTACCGTGGGGCGGAAGCCGGCAGGGACTGTGACTCCTCGGTCGCCTCGCTGGGCTCGAAGCGTTGCAGGAAGTTGACCAAGCCTTGGAGCAGTTTGGCGACGCGGTGGGCCTCCGTCGGATTGTCGCCGGCATGGGCCAACCACGTGAAATTGATCTCCAGCTGAATGCCGGGCACCCCCTGCCGAGCCACCCACTTCGTGATCGTGTGGTGGCGTTGGGCCGAGAAAGACTCGTTCGAGAGGTCCTCCACCCCTGCCTGCCTAAGCGCCTCCTCCAGGTTCGCCAGAAGCTCGGCCCGTCCTAACAGGGACTGGCCTGCCATTGTCCCGAAGTCCACCGCATAGGGCCGGTCTGCGTGGGACGTATGTAAGTCGAGGACGAGCGTCGGCTGCAATGCTTGCAGCAGGTTCGACAGGGCTTCTTTGAACGCATTGTCGTCGTCATAGTTGGGGTCCGACGGGCTTGCATACACGGTATAGATCGCCGTGACGCCCGTCAGCTTGTGCAACATGACCGCCAGGGACCCGGTGCCTCGGTCCGCCGCCTTGCGTGCGCCTTCCCGGGTGTGTGCGGTGGCATGGCCGGCTACCACCAGGACGGGAGTCGGTCCCACGTCGATCGCAAACCAGTTCTCTCCTGCCGGAGCCGGCACATCGTAATATTGGGCAAAAGCCTTTTCGTGCTCGATGGTGGTCTTGACGTGGTCCTTGGTGACGAGTGTCCCGTGGTCGGTCTGCGGCTGGGGGCGCTGGGGAGGGCCGGATTGGCAGCCGGTCAGCAGGAGGGTCAGGACTGCGGCAATGAAGAGCGGTGGTTTCATGGGGCGTCGTGCGGCGGTGCGGAGATTTTCCGCCGTCATGAATCCGGGGGACGGCGTGTCAGCGGGCCTGTTGCCGCAGATACACGGACTGCAGGCCCACGATCGTCTTCCCGTCGCGGATGGTACCGTCCTGGATCAACCCCAGGGCCCGCTCCAGCGGCATCTCCACGATTTCCAGCACCTCGTCATGCTCCAGCTGCTGTTTGCTCGGCGACAGATCCGTTCCCAGGTAGATATGGATCACTTCGTCGGCGAACCCAGGCGCGGTGAAGATGCTGGCCAGAAGATCCAAGGAGCCGGCCCGGTAGCCGATCTCTTCTTCCATCTCGCGCGCGGCGCAGAGCAGGGGATTTTCGCCGGGCCCCAACTTGCCGGCGGGGATTTCATAGATGAATCCTCCGGCGGCATGGCGGAACTGCCGGATCAGCACCACGGTTCCATCGTCCTTCATCGGCACCACGGCGGCGGCGCCGGGATGGCGGATGATCTCCAACTCGATGGTGGCCCCGTTGGGCAAGGTGACGGTGTCCAGGTTCAAAGTCACCACGCGCCCGCTGTAGATATTCTTGGTCATTCGTTCCTCGTGCGTGGTTATCAGTTTTCAGTTCACAGTTCTCAGTTTCAGGACTGATGACTGTTGACTGATTACCGTTCACGCCTTTGTTCTTTGATAGAACGGCAGCTTCACGACGACGGCCGGATGCACCCGGCCGCGGATGTCGATTTGAATCGGCGTCCCCGGCTCGCTGAGCTTCGCCGGGACGTAGCCCAGGCCGATGCCTTTCTGCAAGCGAGGGGACAGGTTGCCGCTGGAGACGAGGCCGATGTCCTGCCCGTCGGCCAGGATTTTCATCCCGTGGCGGGGGACGCCTTTCTCGAGCAATTCAAAGCCGACCAGCCGTTTGGCCGGCCCCTTCGCCTGCTGCCCGTGCAGGGCCTGGCTGCCGATGAACTCCCCCTTGGTGAAATCCACGGCGAAGGCCGCGCTGGCCTCCAACGGCGTCGTCTGTTCGTCGATATCGTTGCCATACAAGAGATACCCGACTTCCAGACGAAGCAAATCGCGGGAGCCCAAGCCGCAGGGTTTGATGCCGACGGGTGCGCCGGCCTTCATCAGCGCATCCCAGACCGGCTTGGCCGAGGACGAGGGCAGGTAGAGTTCGTAGCCGACCTCGCCCGTATACCCGGTGCGGGAGACGATGCCGTGGGTCCTCAGCACGTCGGTCTCCAGACAGTGCCTGGGTTTGAGACTGTCGGCCGCAGCGGGGCAGATCGCCCGCAGGACTTGCGGCGAGCGCGGCCCTTGCAACGCGATCTGCGCCAGTTCGTCGCTCTCGTCGCTGAGGCGCACGTCTCCTTGCGGAGCTTTGGCGCAGAACCAGGAGAAGATTTTCTCGCGGTTCGAGGCGTTGACGCAGAGGAGAAACCGGGTCGCGGCCAGGCGATAGATGAAGATATCGTCCTTGATCCCGCCGGTCTGGTTGCAGACCATGGAATACTGGGCCGCCCCGACGGCCAGCGGGCCGACATTGTTCGTCGTGACGTGTTGCAAGAAGGTCAGGACATCCCGGCCTTCCACCGTAAAGCGGCCCATATGGCTGACGTCGAACAGCCCGGCGGCGGTACGGACCGTCTGATATTCGTCGATCACGCCCGAATACTGGATCGGCATTTCCCAGCCGGCGAAGTCCACCAGTTTGGCGCCGGCCGCTACGTGCCTCTCATACAAGGGAGTTCGTTTCATTTCGGTGTCGTCTCCTTTAGCGTAACCCCAGCAGCTCTACTTCAAAGGTCAGCGTGGCGTTGGGCGGAATCACATGACCGGCGCCTCGCGATCCGTAGGCCAGATCGGGCGGGATGATCAGCTTCCGCTTGCCGCCGACTTTCATCGTGCCGACCCCCTCGTCCCAGCCCTTGATGACCTGCCCGGCCCCGACGCGGAATTTGAACGGCTCCTTCCGGTCCAGGGAACTGTCGAACTTGGTCCCGTTTGCCAGCCAGCCCGTGTAGTGTACGGTTGCCGTGTCGCCCAATTCGGCCTGGCGGCCCGTGCCCTCGACCAGGTCCACATATTGGAGCCCCGATTCGGTCGTCACCGTCTGCCCGGCTGTGTGCTTGCCGGCGGCCGGCTCGTCGGCCGTGGCCAGGGTGGCGAGGCAGCCCATTCCCGCCAGCACGACGACGATCACCCACTGGTTCATCATGCGTACCCTCTTGATCAGGTTATGGCCTGACGGTTCCCGTCGCATCAGCCCGGCCGTTCGGGTTCGGACGCTGGATCTGAAAACAGCGCCAGGCTGGCGGTGTAGCCGTGCAGGAAATTGCTGCCGCCGACCGGGCCGATCTCCCCCTGGGCGAAAAACCCGGCCACCGGAATGTCGCCGGTCCGTTCCCGCAGTACGCTGACGTCGTGGTGCGGACGCCCGAACAGTCCCTGTCCGCGCCCGCAGCAACTGAAGAGGAGCGCGCCCAGCGGCTGGTTCTCGTGCCGGGTTCGATCCAAGGCGAGCAGCAGGTTCAAGTCTTCGCTGGCCGATTTCGCATCGCGGAGGTGAAACTGGACGGTCTGTCCTTCCTGGACATGGTCCCCGATGGCCACGCTGCCCGATCCACGGTCCGCGCCGATCAAATTGCGGATCAGGAAATCGCCTCGTTCGAACCGTTCACGGTGTTCGTCGATGACGATACCGACATGCAGGGCTTGATGCGCTATCCGTCGTTCGTCGCCGGCCAGAGATTCGAACACGGCCTGAAGCCGGTCCAGGGCCGGAATCCCGCCGAGTTCGTGAATCACGTTCTGTTCCGCTTTCGTGATCACAAAGGGGGTGCCGATCGGCCGACAGCCCTGCGACACGACGGTTCGGATGGAGACGGGGCCGGACAGGGCCACCCCGACGAGGCCGCCTTCATGGACCTCCTCGTTCAACAGCAGCCGATGATCGCCTTGGTCGTGCCCGCCTC